>NZ_JBEYZK010000018.1:0-229088 GCF_040646035.1 Streptomyces sp. NPDC046465 | reverse complement strand
TTGACGCACTCGTCCAGAAAGACGGAGTTCAGCAGCACCCGGGCGGCCGGGTTCAGGCCGAAGGAGATGTTGGACAGGCCCAGCGTGGTCTGCACCTCGGGGTGGCGCTTCTTCAGCTCCCGGATCGCCCCGATGGTGGCGATCCCATCCCCGCGGGACTCCTCCTGACCGGTGCAGATGGTGAAGGTCAGGGTGTCGATGAGGATGTCCGACTCATGGATGCCCCACGTGCCCGTCAGATCCTCGATGAGCCGTTCGGCGATGGCGACCTTGTGCTCGACGGTGCGGGCCTGGCCCTCCTCGTCGATGGTCAGCGCGATCAGCGCCGCCCCGTGCTCTTGGGCCAGCGCGGTCACCTGCGTGAAGCGGGACTCGGGGCCGTCGCCGTCCTCGTAGTTGACGGAGTTGATGACCGCCCGCCCGCCCAGCTTTTCCAGCCCCGCCCGCAGCACCGGCAGTTCGGTGGAGTCCAGCACGATCGGCAGCGTGGAGGCGGTCGCGAACCGGCCCGCCAGCTCGGCCATGTCGGCCACCCCGTCGCGGCCCACGTAGTCCACGCACAGATCGAGCATGTGCGCGCCCTCACGGATCTGCTCGCGCGCCATCTCCACACAGTCGTCCCAGCGGGCCTCCAGCATCGCCTCGCGGAACTTCCTGGACCCGTTGGCGTTGGTGCGCTCACCGATCGCCAGATACGCGGTGTCCTGGCGGAAGGGCACCGTCTGATACAGCGACGCGGCACCGGGCTCCGGGCGCGGCTCACGGCGCGTGGTCTCCGTGCCGCGCACCCGCTCGACGACCTGGCGCAGGTGCTCGGGGGTCGTACCGCAGCAGCCGCCCACCAGGGACAGGCCGTAGTCGCGTACGAAGTTCTCCTGGGCGTCGGCCAGCTCGGGAGCGGTCAGCGGGTAGTGGGCGCCGTCCTTGCCCAGGACCGGCAGGCCCGCGTTGGGCATGCAGGAGATCGGGACGCGCGAGTGGCGGGCGAGATAGCGGAGGTGTTCGCTCATCTCGGCCGGACCCGTGGCACAGTTCAGGCCGATCATGTCGATGCCGAGCGGCTCCAGGACGGTCAGCGCGGCGCCGATCTCGGAGCCCAGGAGCATGGTGCCGGTGGTCTCGACGGTGACCGAGCAGATCACCGGGAGGTTCGCGCCGGTGGCGTCCAGGGCGCGGCGGGCGCCGAGGATGGCGGCCTTGGTCTGCAGGAGGTCCTGGGTGGTCTCGACCAGGAGCGCGTCGGCGCCGCCGGCGATCATGCCCTCGGCGTTCGTCTGGTAGGCGTCGCGCAGCAGGGCGTACGGGGCGTGGCCCAGGGTGGGCAGTTTGGTGCCGGGACCCATCGAGCCGAGGACCCAGCGCTGCTGGCCGGTGTCGCGGGTGAACTCGTCGGCGACCTCGCGGGCGATGCGGGCACCGGCCTCGGACAGTTCGAAGTTCCGCTCGGGAATGTCGTACTCGTTCAGGGCCGCGAAGTTCGCGCCGAACGTATTGGTCTCCACGCAGTCGACACCGACCGCGAAGTACTCCTCGTGCACCGAGCGCACGATGTCGGGGCGGGTCACGTTCAGGACCTCGTTGCAGCCCTCTAGCTGCTGGAAGTCCTCCATCGTGGGGTCCTGCGCCTGGAGCATCGTGCCCATCGCGCCGTCGGCCACCACCACACGGGTGGCCAGGGCCTCGCGGAGGGCGTCGGCTCGGGTCCTGCTCTCGGACGACACGGGCGTGGAGTGCGACGACGGGGTTGGCGACGAGGCCATGAAAGAGCTCCCTGGAGTGCGACGGCTGTCGGCTTTGCGCCTTCTGGCTGGAGGGCGCACTCGGTCAGGGTAGCCGGGACCAAGGTCCTGCGGGGAAGTAGTCCACGAGACGGACGTGCGGGGCGGACATGGCTCGTTCTCATGCTTGACACGGGGATCATGGGACACACGGTCCGTCCGCGCATTAGCGAGAGGTCGACAACGACCGATAGTGTTCAGCATTGTCGAACGCCGACACAGATGCGGCGACGTAGCGCGAGGGGACGGAGGTAGGGGCTGCGATGGCACGCAACATCCAGTCGCTCGAGCGGGCCGCGGCGGTACTGCGACTGCTCGCGGGCGGCGAGCGGCGGCTCGGCCTCTCGGAGATCGCTTCCGCCCTCGACCTCGCCAAGGGTACGGCGCACGGGATTCTGCGCACCCTCCAGGCGGAGGGCTTCGTCGAGCAGGACTCCGCGTCGGGGCGCTATCAGCTGGGCGCGGAGCTGCTGCGCCTCGGCAACAGCTATCTGGACGTGCACGAGCTGCGGGCCAGGGCTCTGGTGTGGACCGACGACCTGGCCCGTTCCAGTGGCGAGAGCGTGCATCTGGGCGTCCTGCACCAGCAGGGCGTGCTCATCGTCCACCACGTCTTCAGGCCCGACGACAGCCGCCAGGTCCTGGAGGTCGGGGCCATGCAGCCGCTGCACTCCACGGCCCTCGGCAAGGTCCTCTCCGCGTACGACCCGGTCGCGCACCACGAGGCCGTCGAGGCCGAGAGCAGGACCTTCACCGTGCACACGGTGACCGACCCCGACGCCTTCGAGGACGTCCTCGACGTGACACGCGCGCGTGGGTACGCGGCGGACGTCGAGGAGACCTGGGAGGGCATCGCCTCCGTCGCCGCTCCCATCCACGACCGTCGGCGGATGCCGGTGGGCGCGGTCGGCGTGACCGGCGCCGTGGAGCGTGTCTGCCGGGACGGGGAGCTGCGGCCCGAGCTGATCGCCGCGGTGCGGGATTGTGCGCGCGCCGTCTCCCGTGATCTCGGAGCCGGGCGCTTCTGACCCGGGCCCGCCCGCCCCTCGCCGCCCCTCGCCGCCTCTCCCTTCACCCCTCGCCGCCCCTCCCCTCGCCCCTCGACGTGCAGGTGGAACCCATCCGCGCGACGATCGACAGGCGTGCGCGAGCCGCGGCCCGGCGGGCGTAGTCCGATAAGGCGGAACGATCAATAACGATCGTGTTTTCAATAACAGAACTCTTGACGAGCAAGTAACCCCGGGGTGAGACTCGCGTCCATCGGTCGGCATTGTCGAACACCTAACGGCATTACGCGCTAGAGTGTGGCAAGGCCAAGGGCCGGCACAACGACCTCACCTGAGGTCGCGGACCACCGGAGGGACCCGGGGTTCGCCTTCCCCTGGACGAAGGACAAAGGAGTCGCGGGTGTCCAGCTCCGACATCTTCATCGGCGAGACCATCGGTACCGCCGTGCTCATCCTGCTGGGCGGTGGCGTGTGCGCCGCCGTCACGCTCAAGCGCTCAAAGGCCAAGGACGCCGGCTGGCTGGCGGTCACCTTCGGGTGGGGCTTCGCGGTCATGACCGGCGCGTACCTCGCGGGCGGTGTCTCCGGTGCCCACCTCAACCCGGCGGTCACTCTCGGCCTCGCCATCGAGGGCGGCACCAAGTGGAGCGACGTTCCGCTGTACCTGGGCTCGCAGCTGCTCGGCGCGATGATCGGCGCCGTACTGGTGTGGATCGCCTACCTGGGCCAGTTCAAGGCCCACCTGACGGACCCCGAGATCCTCGCGGCGCAGCCCGTCGAGGACGGCATGGTCGACCAGAAGGCCGCCCCCGCGGCCGGTCCGGTGCTCGGCGTCTTCTCGACGGGACCCGAGATCCGTAACTACGTCCAGAACGTGCTCACGGAGATCATCGGCACGACCGTCCTGGTCCTCGCCATCCTGACGCAGGGCCTGAACGACGGCGGCAACGGCCTCGGCACCCTCGGCGCCCTGATCACCGCACTCGTCGTGGTCAGCATCGGTCTCTCCCTCGGCGGCCCCACGGGCTACGCGATCAACCCCGTCCGTGACCTCGGCCCGCGCATCATCCACTCGGTGCTCCCCCTGCCGAACAAGGGCAGCTCGGACTGGTCGTACGCCTGGGTGCCGATCGTCGGTCCGCTGGTCGGCGGCGCGATCGCCGGCGGTCTCTACAACGTCGCGTTCAAGTAGAACCGCGACAGCGACCGATGACCGCCACAGAGGCCAGAGAGCCGTCAGCAAAGAACTTCTGGAGCACACCGTGACCGACGCACACACCGCAGGCCCCTTCATCGCGGCCATCGACCAGGGCACCACTTCGAGCCGCTGCATCGTCTTCGACAAGGACGGCCGGATCGTCTCGGTCGACCAGAAGGAGCACGAGCAGATCTTCCCGAAGCCGGCCTGGGTGGAGCACGACGCCGCCGAGATCTGGACCAACGTCCAGGAGGTCGTCTCCGAAGCCGTCTCCAAGGCCGGCATCACCCGCGACGACATCAAGGCGATCGGCATCACCAACCAGCGTGAGACCACGCTGCTCTGGGACAAGAACACCGGCGAGCCGGTGCACAACGCCATCGTCTGGCAGGACACCCGCACCGACGCGCTCTGCAGGGAGCTCGGCCGCAACGTCGGCCAGGACCGCTTCCGCCGCGAGACCGGCCTCCCGCTGGCCTCCTACTTCGCAGGCCCCAAGGCCCGCTGGCTGCTCGACAACGTCGAGGGCCTGCGCGAGCGCGCCGAGGCCGGCGACATCCTCTTCGGCACGATGGACACCTGGGTCATCTGGAACCTGACCGGCGGGGTCAACGGCGGCAAGCACGTCACCGACGTCACCAACGCCTCCCGCACGATGCTGATGAACCTGCACACCATGCAGTGGGACCCGAAGATCTGCGAGTCCATCGGCGTGCCGATGGCGATGCTCCCCGAGATCCGCTCCTCCGCCGAGGTCTACGGCGAGGTCACCGGCGGCTCGCTCGGCGACCTGCTCGGCGGCATCCCCGTCGCCTCCGCGCTCGGCGACCAGCAGGCGGCCCTGTTCGGCCAGACCTGCTTCGACGAGGGCGAGGCCAAGTCCACCTACGGCACCGGCACCTTCATGCTGATGAACACCGGTGACAAGGCCATCAACTCCTACTCCGGGCTGCTGACCACGGTCGGCTACCAGATCGGCGACCAGAAGCCGGTCTACGCCCTGGAGGGCTCCATCGCGGTCACCGGTTCGCTGGTGCAGTGGATGCGCGACCAGATGGGCCTGATCAACTCCGCCGCCGAGATCGAGACGCTCGCGTCGTCGGTCGAGGACAACGGCGGCGCCTACTTCGTACCGGCCTTCTCCGGTCTGTTCGCCCCGTACTGGCGCTCCGACGCCCGCGGTGTGATCGCCGGTCTGACCAGGTACGTCACCAAGGCGCACATCGCGCGCGCCGTCCTGGAGGCCACGGCCTGGCAGACCCGTGAGATCACCGACGCCATGACGAAGGACTCCGGCGTCGAGCTCGCGGCCCTCAAGGTCGACGGCGGCATGACCTCCAACAACCTGCTGATGCAGACCCTCTCGAACTTCCTCGACGCGCCGGTGGTGCGTCCGATGGTGGCCGAGACGACCTGCCTCGGTGCCGCCTACGCCGCCGGTCTCGCCGTCGGCTTCTGGTCCTCGACCGACGAGCTGCGTGCCAACTGGCGCCGAGCCGCCGAATGGACCCCCCACATGGACGCGGGGACCCGCGACCGTGAGTACAAGAGCTGGCTCAAGGCCGTGGAACGGTCCATGGGCTGGCTCGACGAGAACGCTGCCGAGGAGTAAGAACCATGACCACCCTGCAGAGCGTCCCTGCCCTCGGGACGCATCCGGCCGCCGGTTCCCACCAGAGCCGCGCCGAGACCCGGGAGCAGCTTTCCAAGGCGACGTACGACCTCCTGGTGATCGGCGGCGGGATCCTGGGCATCTCCACCGCCTGGCATGCCGCGCAGTCGGGACTGCGGGTGGCCCTGGTGGACGCCGCCGACTTCGCCGGCGCCACCTCCTCCGCCTCCTCCAAGCTCCTCCACGGCGGTCTGCGCTACCTGCAGACCGGCGCGGTCAAGCTGGTCGCGGAGAACCACTTCGAGCGGCGTGCGGTGTCCCGTCAGGTGGCCCCCCACCTGGCGAACCCGCTCACGTTCTACCTGCCGGTCTACAAGGGTGGCCCGCACGGCGCCGCCAAGCTCGGCGCGGGCGTCTTCGCCTACTCGGCGCTGTCCGCCTTCGGTGACGGCGTCGGCCACCTGCTCAGCCCGTCGAAGGCCGCGCAGGACGTGCCGGAGCTGCGCACGGACAACCTGAAGGCCGTGGCCGTGTACGGCGACGACCAGATGAACGACGCCCGCATGGCCCTGATGACGGTCCGCGCGGCCGTCGAGGCCGGTGCCACCGTCCTCAACCACGCCGAGGTCACCGGCCTGCGCTTCACCAAGGGCCGGGTCACCGGCGCGGAGCTCAAGGACCGCATGAGCGGCGACGAGTTCGGCGTCAACGCCCGCCTGGTCCTGAACGCGACGGGCCCCTGGGTCGACCACCTGCGCAAGCTGGAGAATCCCGACGCGGCGCCCTCCATCCGCCTCTCCAAGGGCGCGCACCTCGTCCTCAAGCGCACCGCCCCCTGGAAGGCCGCGCTGGCGACGCCGATCGACAAGTACCGCATCACCTTCGCCCTCCCGTGGGAGGACATGCTGCTGCTCGGCACCACGGACGAGGAGTTCGAGGGTGACCCGGCGGACGTGCGCGTCACGGAGGCCGACACCGCCCAGATCCTGGACGAGGCCGCGTTCTCCATCCGCGACCAGCAGCTGTCGCGCGACCTGATCACGTACTCCTTCGCGGGTCTGCGGGTGCTGCCCGGTGGCCCCGGCAGCACCTCGAAGGCCAAGCGCGAGACGGTCGTCACCGAGGGCACCGGCGGCATGCTTTCGGTGGCCGGCGGCAAGTGGACGACGTTCCGCCACATCGGCCGTACGGTGATGAAGAAGCTGGAGTCGCTGCCGGGCCACCCGCTCGGCGACGACTACGAGCCGATCTCCGAGCTGCCGAAGAAGCTGCCGCTGCCCGGCATCGCCAACCCGCGCGCGGTCGCGCACCGCCTCCTGGTCGACGGCCCGGCCCCGGGCCCGCGGATGGCCGCCGACACCGCCCAGCACCTGGCGACGCACTACGGCTCGCTCTCCTTCGACATCGCCCGCCTGGCGAACGAGAACCCGGAGCTCGCCGAGCGCGTCCACCCGGACGCCCCGGAGATCTGGGCCCAGGTCGTCTACGCCCGTGACAACGAGTGGGCCGAGACCGCGGACGACGTGCTGCGCCGCCGCACCACGCTGACGATCCGCGGCCTGGCCACGGACGAGGTGCGCGGCAAGGTCGACGACCTGCTGGGCAAGAAGGCCTAGCAAGAAGGCCTGACCCCAGCGGTCGGGCTCTGAGGGGCGGCTCCCGTCGGGGGCCGCCCCTCACCCGTGCCCGGCGCTGCGTACGATCACCCGCGTGAGCTCTCCCCTGACGTCGCCCTCCGACGCGCTGCCCATCACCCGCGTCCCCCGCACCGGCCTGCCCGCGCGGGCGGTGGTCGTCGGCGACCCGGGGCGGGCGTCCGCCGTCGCCGACCTCCTGTCCGACGCGAAGGAGGTGTCGTACCACCGCGAGTACCGCACCTTCACGGGCAGTTGGCAGGGCACGCCGGTCGTCGTCGCCTCGCACGGCGTCGGCGCCCCCGGCGCGCTGCTCCTCTTCCAGGAGCTCGCCGAGGCGGGCGTCGGCACGATCCTGCGGCTCGGCACGGCGGGCGCGATCCGGCCCGGCATCCGGGACGGCGATCTGGTCATCGCGGACGCGGCGGTACGCGACGACGGCGTGACCCAGCAGCTGATCCCCGCCGAGTACCCGGCGTTCTCGGCGCCGGAGGCGGTGCTCGCGCTGCAGCGCGCGGCGCGGGCGGCCGGCGCCCCGCACCACCGCGGTGTGGTGTGGACGCGGGCCGCGTTCCAGCCGGGCTTCCTGCCGCTGCCCGGCGAGGCGTACGCGCGGGCCGGGATCGCCGCGATCGAGATGGAGCTCTCCGCGCTGCTCGTCTTCGCCGCCACGCACGGTCTCACCGCGGGCGGGGCCCTTGTCGTGGACGGCGCGAACGCCGACGAGCTGGTCGACAAGGACGCCACCGGCGGCTACGACCCGCACCGCGACGTGGTCGCTCTCGGGGTGGAGCGGGGCGCCCGGATAGCCTTGGACGCGCTGCGTCTGCTGGCCGCGGCCGAGCACTGAACGACGGACGACCAGGGAGAGCGCGACCCCGATGCATGCCACTGACCTGCCGGCCCAGGACCGCGGCGGCCCCATAGACCTGCTGGTGCACGGCGGCGACGTCCTGACCGTCGACGACGGGGGCACCGTCGTGACGGACGGCGCGGTCGCCGTCCGCGGCGGCCGGATCGTCGAGGTGGGGCCCGCGGAGCGGCTGCGCACCGCGTACGAGGCGGCGGAGGAGATCGACGCGCGCGGCTGCCTCGTGCTGCCGGGCCTGATCAACACGCACACCCATCTCGCGATGACGCTGCTGCGCGGCATCGCCGACGACGTGACGCTGCAGGGCTTCCTGGCCCGGGTGATCCCGCGCGAGGCCGAGCTGCTCTCTCCGGAGACGGTGGCCGCGGGCATGCGGGGCGCGATCGCCGAGTCCGTGCGCGGCGGGGTCACGACCGCGCTCGACATGTACTGGTTCCACGAGGCGGCCGACGACGTGGCCCGCGAGGCCGGGTGGCGGCTGCTCACCGGCCCGACGTTCATGGACGTGCCGGGTCCGCCGGACGGCCGCCCGTACGCCGAGCGGCTCGACTGGGCGACGCGGTACCTCGCCTCCCGTACGCAGGCGCCGGGTACGCGTCCGGTCGTCTTCGCGCACTCCGCGTACACGCTGGCCCCCGAGCAGCTGACGGCGATCGCCGCGCTCGCTCGCGCGCACGGCGCGCTGCTGCACCTGCACGCCGCGGAGAACGCGGGCGAGGTGAGTGTCGTCACCGAGCAGCACGGCATGCGGCCGGTGGAGCTGCTCGACTCGCTCGGCGTGCTCGGCCCCGACACGCTCCTCGCGCACGCCGTGGACCTCACCGACGCGGAGATCGCGACGCTGGCCCGCACGGGTACGGGTGTCGCGCACTGCCCGGTGTCGAACCTGAAGCTGGGCTGCGGCATCGCGCGGGTGCCCGCGCTCCTGGACGCGGGCGTCACGGTCGGTCTCGGCACGGACGGCGCCGTGAGCTCCAACACGCTCGATCTGCTCGGCGCGGTCAGGGTCGCCGCGCTCGTGCACAAGGCGGGCGGCGACCCGACGGCGGTCGGCGCCGAGCAGGCCGTGCGGATGGCGACCATCGAGTCGGCGCGGGCCCTTGGCCTCGGCGACCAGCTGGGCTCGATCGAAGCGGGCAAGCGCGCCGATCTGGTCGTCCTCGATCTGGCGCGGCCGCACCTGGCGCCCCGGCACGACCCGTGGTCGACGCTCGCGTACGCGGCGTCGGCCGCCGACGTCCGGGACACCGTGGTGGACGGCCGCGTCCTGATGCGCGACCGCGCCCTCCTGACCCTCGACGAGCCCGCCGTACTGCGGGAGCTGACCGCGGCGGCGCGCCTGAGGACGAGCGCCGTATGACGCCGGGCACCGACTTCGAACCGACCCGCGGCTTCACCGGCCGTGCCCGCGCCGCCGACCGTGACCCGCGGCTGCCGCCCGGCCAGTACGACGCGGGCGACACCTGGCCCGTCCTGTCCGCCGAGGTGACCCCGCAACTGGCCTCCGCCGACTGGACGTTCCGCGTCGACGGGCTCGTCGCGGCGCCGCGGACCTGGAGCTGGGACGAGGCGCACGCGCTGCCCGCCGCCGAGTACCGGGGCGACATCCACTGCGTGACGAGCTGGTCCAAGTTCGGGGTGCGGTTCGGCGGGGCGAGCCTGGACTCGTTCCTTGCGGCGGCCCGCCCGCTGCCCGGGGCGACGCACGTCATCGCGTACTCCCACACCGGCTACACCTCGAACCTTCCGCTGGCCGACGTCAGCGACGGGCGGGCGTGGATCGTGTGGGAGTACGGCGACGCGCCGCTGCCTCCCGAGCACGGCGGCCCGGCCCGGCTCATCGTCCCCCATCTGTACTTCTGGAAGAGCGCCAAGTGGGTGGCGGGGCTGCGCCTCACCGACCGCGACGAGCCGGGCTTCTGGGAGCAGAACGGCTACCACCACCGGGGCGACCCGTGGGCCGAGGAGCGCTACGCCGGTGACTGACCCCTCGAACACCCCTGTATCCCCTGTGTCCCCCGCTTCGGCGCCGTTCGTGCCGCCGACGGCGTTCGCCGTGCCCGGCCGTATCGACGTGAGCAGCCGCTCGGCGGCCGTGTGGCAGCGGGCGACCGTCGTGGAGATCCGCCGCGAGACCCCGCTCGTCTCGACGTTCCGGCTGAAGGTGCCCGAGTGGGAGGGGCACGTGCCGGGCCAGCACCTGATGCTGCGGCTCACCGCCGAGGACGGTTACGTCGCCCAGCGGCACTACTCGATCGCGTCCGCGCCCGACGGCAGCGGCGAGATCGAGCTGACCCTGGACCACGTGCCGGACGGTGAGGTGTCGGGCCATCTGCACACCGTGGCGCGCGTCGGCGACACGGTCGAGGTGCGGGGGCCGCTGGCCGGCTTCTTCGCCTGGCCCGGCGACCGGCCCGCGCTGCTGCTCGGGGCGGGATCGGGCGTGGTGCCGCTGATGTCGATGGTCCGCCACCGCCGCCTCGCGGGCCTTGACGTGCCGCTGCGCCTTGTCGTGTCGGCACGCACGCCCGAGGACCTGATCTACGCGAACGAGTACGCCGAAGAGACCACCGTCGTCCTGACCCGCTCCGAAGGCCGCCTGAACGCGGGCCACTTGGCCGACGTCCTTGCCGCGGCCGGACGGCCCGAGGGCGGCTGGGAGGCATACATCTGCGGCTCCAACGGGTTCGCGGAGCACGCCTCGCGGCTGCTGGTGAGCGGCGGCCAGCCGGTGGACCGGATCAGGATCGAACGCTTCGGCTGACCGGGGCCGCGCGACCAGCCATAATCGCCTGATACATCGGATGTCTTTTCGGCACCTTCGACTCCGACACCGACTCCGACACCGACTCCGGCACCGACTCCGGCACTTCTGACTGGCGAGGCGAGGTCCCCATGGCTGTCACCGACGAGGCCATCGAGAAGATCAAGGGCATGATCGTCTCAGGCGCCCTGCGCCCCGGCGACCGGCTGCCCAAGGAGAGCGAACTCGCCGCCGAACTGGGCCTTTCGCGCAACTCCCTGCGCGAGGCGGTGCGCGCTCTGGCGCTGATCCGCATCCTCGACGTGCGCCAGGGCGACGGCACGTACGTCACGAGCCTGGACCCCCAACTCCTCCTGGAGGCGCTGAGCTTCGTCGTCGACTTCCACCGCGACGACACGGTCCTGGAGTTCCTCGCCGTGCGCCGCATCCTGGAACCGGCCGCCACGGCGATGGCCTGCGCCCACATCTCCGACCGCGAACTCGACACGTTGACCGAGCAGTTGGACGCACTGGGCGCCGAGCCTTCCGTGGAGGAGCTGGTCGCCTGCGACCTGGAGTTCCATCGCGGCATTGTCCAGTCGTCCGGCAACTCCGTGCTGTGCTCCCTGCTCGACGGACTCTCCGGGCCCACCACGCGGGCCCGCGTCTGGCGCGGCCTGACGCAGGAGGACGCCGTTAGCCGCACGCTGCACGAGCACCGGGCGATCCTCACCGCGCTGCGGGACCGTGACGCGGAGGCGGCCAGGTCGTGGGCGACGGTGCACATCGCGAGCGTCGAGCAGTGGCTGCGTTCGACGCTGTGAGATCACTCCGCTCCCCTGCGTGAACGCACCCACTGCCACCCGGCGCGAAGCCGCCGTTTCCCGGCCTCGAGCGTGGGCAGTGATCACTGCATTCCCCATGCAAGGGGGCTGCGGACGGACCCCGCCGACGCCGTAAGGTTGGGGGGTACGCAAGGGAACGTCGGAAGGAGGCCTGGGTGATCGAGCTCGAGGGGGTTCCCGAGCTGGTCGACCCGGTCATGGTGGCCGCGTTCGAGGGCTGGAACGACGCCGGCGACGCCGCCTCCGCCGCGGTCGCGCATCTCGACAAGGAGTGGAAGGGCGAGGTGTTCGCGGCGCTGGACGCCGAGGACTACTACGACTTCCAGGTCAACCGCCCGACGGTCTGGCTGGACGGCGGGGTGCGGAAGATCACGTGGCCGACGACCCGGCTCTCGGTGGTGCGCGTCGGCGGTGACAAGCCCCGTGACCTCGTCCTGGTCAGGGGCATCGAGCCGTCCATGCGCTGGCGGTCGTTCTGCAACGAGATCCTGGGCTTCGCGCACGAGCTGGGCGTCGAGCTGGTGGTGATCATGGGCGCACTGCTCGGCGACACCCCGCACACCCGCCCGGTCCCGGTCAGCGGCGTGACGTCCGACCCGGACCTGGCGCGCACCATGGACCTGGAGGAGACCAAGTACGAGGGTCCGACGGGCATCGTCGGCATCCTCCAAGAGGCGTGCACCCACGCGGGCGTGCCCGCCGTCAGCCTCTGGGCGGCCGTCCCGCACTACGTGTCGCAGCCGCCCAACCCGAAGGCCACGCTGGCCCTCCTCAACCGCCTGGAAGACCTCATCGACCTGCGCATCCCGCTGGGCGAGCTGACCGAGGACGCGCGCGCCTGGCAGGTGGGCGTGGATCAGTTGGCGGCCGAGGACAGCGAGGTCGCGGAGTACGTCCAGTCGTTGGAGGAGGCGCGGGACACCGCGGAGCTCCCGGAGGCGTCGGGCGAGGCCATCGCCCGCGAGTTCGAGCGGTATCTGCGGCGGCGCGACGGCGGTGACGGCGCCGGGGCGGCGTATCTGCGGGACGCTCCCAGCGACCGCACGAGGCCGCCGAAGCCGAAGCCGACGCAGCGGCCGGGACAGGGCCCGGACGGCGAGGGCGACAACGAGGACTCCGGCCCTCCCGGTCCCCCTGATTCCTCGGACGACTGATTCCTCGGACGACTGAAGCTTCGGGCAGCCGGGGCCTCGCAGGACAGACGATGGGGCGGCACCCGCACGGGTGCCGCCCCATTGTGCTGCTCATGGCCGATGTGTGGCTCATGGCCGAATTGCGTGGGGTTCCCCTTTCAACTTCCCTTCAAACTCTGTTGCGCAAAAGTGGGGTGGACGGCTCGGTCCACCCGTAGCAAGGTGTGCCCCGGACACCGACCCAGCGCACAGCACGGCACCCGAAGGACGGAAGGGAGCGGTGAAGCGATGACCGAGCAGGCAGACCCGGCGCAGGACCCAGGAGCGAGCGGGCCCGGCCCCGATGGAATGGGATTCACCTACCGAGGAGCCGAGCAGGAACTGATCGTCGTCGCCCGGCCCGAGGCCCGGCTGCGCGCCGGCGAGCAGGACGTCCGCTCGGCCTCCGGCGCCGACGTGTCGGCCCTCAACATGTTCCTGTCCGACGAACAGCTCACCCTGGAGCCCCTGTTCGGCAGCGAGGAGCGGCTGCGGGCCGCCGCGCCCCAGGGGGACGACGGGAACGACGTACCGGACCTGGCCCTCTTCTACCGCGTCCGCGGCGGCGATGACCGGTCCGAGGAACTGCGCTCGCGGATGGCGGCGCTGCCGGGCATCGACACGGCCTACGTCAAGCCCGGCGCGGTACCGGCCTCCATCGACCCCTCGCCGACCCGGCCGCACGACCTCGGCGAGTCGGCCCGGCGCCGTAAGGAGGGCATGCCCGTCACGCCCGACTTCACCAGCCGCCAGGGGTACTTGAACCCGGCGCCCGAGGGCATCGACGCACGCTGGGCGTGGCAGCGGCTCGGCGGCTCCGGCGAGGGCGTCACCGTCGTCGACGTGGAGGGCGCCTGGCAGCTGCGCCACGAGGACCTCGCCTCGAAGCTCGCGGGCGTCGTCGTCGGCAGCCCCATCGAGGACCTGGCCTGGCGCAACCACGGCACCGCGGTGATCGGCGTCATCGGCGGCGACCGCAACAGCGTCGGCATCACCGGCATCGCGCCGGAGGCCGTGACGGCGGTCGCCTCCTTCCAGCCCCTCGGCACCGCGGCCACCATCCACGCGGCGGCCGAGCGGCTGAACAGGGGCGACATCATCCTGCTCGAACTGCACCGCCCCGGACCGAAGTTCGACTTCGCGTCGCGCGACGACCAGAAGGGCTACATCGCCATCGAGTGGTGGCCGGACGACTACGCCGCGATCCGGTACGCCACCGCGAAGGGCGTGCTCGTCGTGGGCGCCGCGGGCAACGGCGCCGAGTCCCTGGACGACGCGGTCTACGAGCGCCGCCCCGACGGCTTCCCGTCCTGGTGGCGCAACCCCTTCAACCCGGGCAACCGCTCCTCCGGCGCGGTCGTGGTCGGCGCGGGCGCTCCCCCGCCCGGCACCCACGGCCGCGACCACGGCCCCGACCGCTCGCGCCTGGCGTTCTCCAACTACGGCGCCCGGGTGGACGCGCAGGGCTGGGGGCGCGAGACCACCACGACCGGCGGCTCCTGGAACGGGGCCGGTGATCTGCAGGGCGGCGCCGAGGAGCTCGCCTGGTACACGGACACGTTCTCCGGCACGTCCTCCGCGTCGCCGATCGTCGTCGGCGCCCTGGCCGCACTGCAGGGCATGCTGAAGGCGGCGGGCCGGCCCCCGATGGCCCCGGACCGGGCCCGCGAGGTGCTGCGCTCCACGGGTTCGCCGCAGCAGGACGCGCCGGGCAGGCCCGCGTCCCAGCGGATCGGCAACCGCCCCGACGTCAAGGGGGCGGTCACGAACCTGCTGCCGTCCGCGGTGGGGTCGGGGCAGGCCGAACAGTACTGGGACGAGCTCCTCCCGTATCCCCCGGAACTCCCGCCGAGGCTCCGGCTGTTCGTTGCCGGGGAGTGGCGCAACCTCGCGAACCCCACCCCGGAGACGCGGCAGGCGGTGCACGCCGCCTTCGCGGGGGGCCGCCCGGACGTCCGCGTCTGGTTCTCGGACGACGAGATCGTCGGCCTGGTCGTCACGGGCTGACCGAAAGCGGCACGACACCGAAAGCGGCACGACAGCACTGCTGAAGGACCACAACCATTGAGGGAAGGTGGCACACGCATGAGCACCACCCCGCAGATGAGTCAGATGGGCCAGCAACAAGAACGGCAGTACGGACCGCAGCAGCACAACCAGCCGTTCGGCCAGCAGTACGGCCAGCAGCAGTACGGCCAGCAGCAGAGCCCGAGCACGGCCCCGCCGCAGCAGGGCCAGCACCAGCAGTACGGCCCCCAGCAGGGGATCCAGGGCCAACAGGGCACGCAGGGCAGCCCGCAGCAGGTTCCGCCGCAGCTGCGCCAGCAGCTCAGTCAGCTCGGCAGGCAGCAGCCGTTCCAGCACCTGCTCCAGCAGTTCGGTCCGGGCCAGGAGCAGTTCTCCCCGATGCAGCAGATGCAGCAGCCGCAGGGACAGATCCCCCAGGCGCAGGCACCGGAGATCTCCACCCAGGCCCTCCAGTCCAACGTCGCGACGGCCTTCTGGGACGTCGTCCAGCCGCTCCCGGGTCAGGCGTCCATCCTCTACCTGTACGTCGACAACGCCTGGCGCGCGTACATCGACCCCGGTCCCCAGAGCCACGACCAGGTCCAGGAGGCGTTCGCCTACGGACAGCAGGTGATCGGGTACTACGACGGCGGCAACCCCGACTACCTGCTTGCCATCGTGATCACCAAGTGACCCGCACGAGCGTCGCGCGTTTCGCGTGAACGTACGGCGGCGCCGGGCGGAGACCCTTCCGCCCGGCGCCGCTCGCCTGTCCCCGCCTGCTACGCGCAGGTGAACCGGGCCGCGGCCCAGTCCGCGTGGTCCCCGCTCTTGGAGCCGTTGGTATCGGTCGCCTTCAGCCGCACGTGCCGGGCGCCGCGCACGTCGACCTCGACCGGGACGGTCGCCGAAGCCCCCGTCACCTTCGGCGAGGTCCACAGCACCTTGCCGTCGGCCTCGACCGAGAAGGCCACCTCTCCGTAGCCGTTGATCTCGTCGTCGATGCCCGCGTCCGCGGTGAACTTCGAGCAGCGGCCGCCCGGGTAGACCTCGATGACGGAGTCGGCGTGTGTGCCGATCCCCTTCTCGTACGTCTTCCCGGCGAGGGTCAGCGTCCGGCCGTCACCGGCGCCCGACTCGCCGTTGCTCCGGTCGCGTTCGGCGGGGCCGTATCCGTTGGTGGACTTCAGCCACGCCATGTCGCTCGCCCAGGTGTCCTTCTGCGGCGCCTCGGGCATCACGCCGAGCGAGAAGCGCCCGGTGGCGGTGCGTTCCCGGCCCGCCGAACGGTAGCGGGCGCTCGCGGTGAGCGGCAGGTCGCCGGGGGCCGCGTCGCGCCCCGGAGTGACAGCGAGTTCGACGCGGCGCGTGGTGCCCGCCGGGATCCGGCCGGTGCGTGCGGCGGTGACGGCCCAGCCCTTCGGCGCGTCGAGTGTGACAGCGACGCCGGTGGCGTCCTTCGTGCCCGCCGTGACGTCGACGGCGACCTTTCCGGGGGTGCCCGCGCCGAGCTCCTGGCCCGCCGGGACGCTCACCGCGGCGTTCGCGCCGGGCACCGCGCCGCCGACGGCGCTGGTGTCGTCGAGCGTCAGCTCGAAGGAGCGGTCGGTGCGCCGCGAGGCCGTCTTCACCCGCACGGTTCCGCCCCGGTCGTCCCGGTCGTAGTACCAGCCCTGCCGGGCGCTGTCGTACGCGCCGCGCGACGCGAGCCGCGGCAGCCGGTGCCCGTCGAGCCCGACCCGGCTCGGCGCGTCGCCGGTGTGCAGCGTGAACGTGTAGGGCCTGCTGCTCTGCTTCCCCGTGAACGTGCCCTTGCTCGCGCCGATCCGCACGCTCACGTCACCCGCGCCGGAGCGCGGCGCCCGCACGTCCGCGCGCTGCGTGGCGTACTTTCCCCCGCGGTGCTGCCGGGTCACGCCGTCGTCCTCGTACAGCTCGAAGGAGGACCTGCCCTGCGGGTAGATGTCCCAGGCGAGCGGGGAGTCCGCCGTGCGGTCCTGGTAGGAGCGGATGCCGCCCGGCCACATCGGCACGCTCGCGCCGCCCTTGACGAAGAGCGGCAGTGTGTCGAGGGGCGCACTGTATCCGTCGATCGTGGTCGGCCCCTGGTAGGTGCGCCCGGTCCAGTAGTCGGTCCAGGTGCCCTTGGGCAGGTAGATGCCGTCGCGCGTGGCGGTGTCCTTGTAGACGGGTGCGACGAGGAAGTCCTCGCCGGTCAGGAACTCGTACTTGGCGGCGTCGGTCGCGGCCTTGGGGTCATGGGGGTACTCCAGGGCCAGCGGCCGCACGGCGCCCACACCGGTCTTCGTCGCCTCGTGGGCGTACGAGTAGAGGTAGGGCAGCAGCGATTCGTGCAGCTTCAGGTACTTGCGGTTGATGGAGGTGTAGGGCTCGCCCTGGCGGAAGGGCTGCTTGTCGCTGGCGGCCCAGCCGTCCATCGTCATCGTGACGGGCAGGAACATCTTCCACTGCAGATCGCGTACGTACGTCTGGGGGCTGCCGCCGAAGATGCCGTCGACGTCACCGGTCGTGTACGCCATTCCGGACATGGTGGACCCGGCGTAGGTCGGGATCTGCCAGCGGATGTACTCCCAGCTGCCGCTCTGGTCGCCGGACCACTGCACACCGCAGCGCTGCGCCCCCGACCAGCTCTCGGGGGCCCAGGTGAAGCCGCGGGCGTCGCTGTTGTCCTCGATGCCGTTGTAGGCGTCCTTGCAGCCGTCGAGTGCCTTCTTGTAGCCGTCGCCGACCCAGGCGACGTCGAGCTTGGCGACGCGCTGGCCCGCCTTGACCTGCTCGGCGATCGTGTCGAGGCCGTCCTCGGTCCACAGGCCCATCTTCATCTTGCGCTCGGCGAGGCCCTTGGAGGTCTCGGCGAGATTCTCGTAACCGCAGCCGTAGCCGTCGTTGACGAGCATCCAGCCGTTGGGCATGTCGTTCTCGACATAGCCGTCGGCGACCTTGAGGGCGTCCAGGGTGTGGCGTTCCCCGCGGTTGGCGTTGTGCAGGTAGCAGTCGGCGTCGCCGATCTCCATGCCGTAGACGGGCGGCATGAAGGGCTTGCCGGTGAGTTTCGTGTACTGCCCGATGACGTCCTTGGCCGCGTCGCCGCCGCGCCCGGCGAAGTAGTAGGCGTCGAAGCGCTGTTCCTTCGCGGTGGCGGTCACCGGCTCGGCGAAGTCGTAGGTGTTGGGGGCGTAGGTGTTGCGGAAGACGCCGTATCCGGCCGAAGAGAGGTAGAACGGCACGGAGTTGGGGTGGCCGCCGTCGTCCCAGTTGTAGTCGACGCCGACCTCGACCTTCTTGCCCCGGTGCGAGGTGCTGCCGCGGCCGTTCTGCATCCCGGCGCCGTAGAACTGCTCGTCGGCGCCGCGCGCCAGGCTCTGCGTGGTGGCGTCCTTCGTCCAGGACAGGCCCTTGGACTCGGCCCAGACCCGGCTGCCGTCGGCGCGGTACAGGGCGAAGCGCAGCGGCGACTTGTAGGCGCGCAGCGTCACCTCGGAGGTGCTCAGCTCATAACGGTCGCCCTTCTCCGCCCACGTGGTGCGGGGCGCCTTGCCCTGTGGCAGGACGATGTCCTTGCCCGCCGGATCGGTGAACGTCCCGTCGGGGGCGAGTTCGAGCCGGAACGTCCCGTCCGACACGAAGCTGACGCGGGCCTCGGCCCGGCCCGCGGTGAGCCGGTAGACGGGTCCTTCATGGGCGAACCCGGTGACGTCACCGACGGTGGTCGAGGGTTCGTCGACGGCCTGTGAGGACCCGACACCGGGCCCGGCGAACACCGCGAGGAGGCCCAGCAGAGCGGCCGCGGCCGCCGATCTGAAGCGCGTGGGAGATCTCATGGCGGAGGTCTAGCGCGTCAACGGGTGCCATGGCCATGGACTTTGATGGGCCGCTCCTGGACTTCCGGAGCGACCCATCATTCCAGCCCGTCCGGCGATTGAGGACGAGCCCGCGGGGCGATCGACCTCAGCAGAGGTCAACCGCGCGGAGACCAACCGCTACAGGGCCACGCCGAGCAACGCGTCCACCGCGCGGGACACGACACCGGGCGCACCCTCGTCCGTACCGCCCTCGGCGCCCTGCCGAACGGCCCACCGGTCGACCGCCGCGAGAGCGGCAGGCGCGTCCAGATCGTTCGCGAGGGCCTCGCGGATCTCCTCGACGAGCCCTTCCGCACCGGGCCCGTCGGGCCGGGACACCGCCGCACGCCACCGGCCGAGCCGCTCGACGGCCTCCGCGAGCACCGCGTCGGTCCACTCCCAGTCCGCGCGGTAGTGGTGCGCGAGGAGGGCGAGGCGGATGGCGGCCGGGTCGACCCCGTCGCGCCGCAGCTTCGAGACGAAGACCAGGTTGCCCTTGGACTTGGACATCTTCGCGCCGTCGAGGGCGACCATGCCCGCGTGGACGTACGCCTTGGCGAAGGGGAACTCGCCGGTCAGGGCCTGCGCGTGCGAGGCACCCATCTCGTGGTGCGGGAAGGCGAGGTCGGACCCGCCACCCTGCACGTCGAAGCCCATGCCCAGGTGGTCGAGGGCGATGGCCACGCACTCGATGTGCCAGCCGGGACGACCCCGGCCGAGGGAGGCGCCGTCCCAGCTCGGCTCGCCCTCGCGGGCGGCCATCCAGAGCATCGGGTCGAGCGGGTCCTTCTTGCCCGGACGGTCCGGGTCGCCGCCGCGCTCGGCGGAGAGAAGCTTCATCGCGGCGGCGTCGAGGCCGGACACCGCACCGAAGTGCGGGTCGGACTCGACCGAGAAGTAGACGTCGCCCTCGAGCTCATAGGCGGCGCCCATGTCCCGGAGGCGTTCGACGAGCGGCACGATGCCGGGTATCGACTCGACGGCTCCGATGTAGTGCTGCGGCGGGAGCAGTCGCAGGGCGGTCATGTCCTCGCGGAACAGGGCGGTCTCACCCTCGGCGAGCTCGACCCAGTCCTTGCCGTCGCGGATGGCGCGTTCCAGGAGCGGGTCGTCCACGTCGGTCACGTTCTGGACGTAGTGAACCTGCCGCTTGGTGTCGAGCCACACGCGCTGCACGAGGTCGAACGCGTTGTAGGTCGCCGCGTGTCCCATGTGGGTGGCGTCGTACGGAGTGATGCCGCAGACGTAGATACGGGCGACGGGACCGGGGTCAAGGGTGACGAGGCCACCGGTCGCGGTGTCGTGGATCCGGAGGTCGCGGCCCTTGCCAGGAAGGGCGGGGACCTCAGAAGCGGGCCAGGCATGCATGCTCTGAGCCTAACCGGACGGACCGTCCGTATACGAGTGGGGATCAACGAAACAGTGCCCGGTTCCGTCACTCTCGCCGGTACGGGCCGGTGCGCGGGGCCCCGCGGGGCCATGACACAGGCTCTAAACCGGTGGCCAGGGAATCGGCGGCCAGTCCCCCGTCGGCTGCGGGTGGCGCCCCGCCCGCAGCAGGGCCGCGACCCGCCCGCGCAGCGCCTCGGCCTCCACGTCGGTGATCAGCACGGCAAGGCGCTCGGCCAGGGCGGCCCCTTCCTTGAGCCCGTCCCGCAGGGTCTGCAGGACCTCGACGGCCTCGTCCGTCAGGGGCTCACCCGCCCAGCCCCACAGCAGCGTGCGCAGCTTGTTCTCGGCGTGGAAGGTGACGCCGTGGTCGATGCCGTAGAGGCGGCCGCCGGTGGCCAGCAGGTGGCCGCCCTTGCGGTCGCTGTTGTTGATCACCGCGTCGAGGACCGCGAGCCGGCGCAGCCGGACGTCGTCCGCGTGCACGAGGAGCGCCGTCCGCTCCTCGTCGACCTGCGCGAAACCGACCGCTTTCCAGCCCTCGGCCGGTTCGTCGCCGTCTACCAGGGCGAGCAGTTCCGCCTCGTCCTGGTCCTCGATCCACAGCTGGCACATGCCCTCACCGTGCGGCCCCTCCCGCAGCACGGTCGGCGGCACCAGATCCCAGCCGGTGGCCAGCGACACCTCGTACGCGGCCACCTCGCGCTGGGCGAGCGTGCCGTCGGGGAAGTCCCACAGGGGGCGCTCCCCGGCGACCGGCTTGTAGACGCAGGCGGCCTCCTGGCCCTCGTACGCGACCGTGCAGTAGAGCACCGCGTTCGAGGCCTCGCGGATCCGCCCGCGTACGGTCAGCTCCCCGCGGGTGAGGAGTGCGACGGGGTCGGCGCTCACGCGTCCCGCCGGTATCCGTTCTGGCGCGGGCATACGTGTCCTTCCGGGTCGAGCGGGAGGCTGCACAGCGGGCACGGCGGGCGGCCCGCGTTCACGACGTCGAGGGCGCGCTTGGTGAAGGCGCGGGCCTGCGTACCGGTGAGGCGGACGCGGAGCATCGGCGGGCCGTTCTCCTCGTCCTGCAGGAGCCTTTCCTCAGCGGCGGCCAGGTCGTCGTCGGAGTCGGCGTCCAGCTCGACGAGCGCCTGCGCCTCGACGATCATCCGCTCCTCGTCGCCGTCCCAGGCGAGCGCCATCGTGCCGACGCGGAACTCCTCCTCGACGGGTGAGTCGAGCGGCGCGCTGTCGGTGATCTCGGCGGGTACGACGGCCGGCACGGCGGCGCTGCCCCCGCTGCGGCGTACGACCTCGTCGAGGAGCTCCTCCATGCGCTCGGCGAGCGCGGCCACCTGGGTCTTCTCCAGGGCGACGCTGGTCACCCTGATTCCCGCGGAGGCCTGCAGGAAGAAGGTACGGCGTCCGGGCAGCCCGACCGTTCCCGCGACGAAACGCTCCGGCGGGTCGTAGAGGAACACCTGACGGGACACGTCCTGTCTCCATTGATCGACTGCGAAATACGGCTGAACGGCTATGGGCGAGCTGCGAGGGCAGCTGCGGCCCGCCTCACCCTACTGCGGGTGTCGATCACGGTGCGCCCACACCGCCCCCCACCGTGGCGTCGCCGCTCGGCGGCTCCTCGCGCGGCGCCAGCGAGGCGAAGTCGCCGGTGTCCCCGAGCCGGACGAGGAAGGGGCGCAGCCGGGTGTAGCGGATGGCGGTGACGGAGCAGGGTTCTACGGAGATGCGCTGGAAGAGGTCGAGGTGGAGCCCGAGTGCCTCCGCGACGAGGGACTTGATGATGTCGCCGTGCGAGCACATCAGGTACACGGCGTCCTCGCCGTGCTCGTCCGCCACGCGCGCGTTCCACTCGCGGACCGCCTCGGCCGCCCGCGTCTGCATGGCCCGCATGGACTCGCCGCCGGGGAACGCGGCGGCGGACGGGTGCCGCTGGACGACCTCCATCAGCGGCTCGTCGGTGAGTTCGGCGAGCTTGCGGCCCGACCAGTCGCCGTAGTCGCACTCCCCGATGCGGTCCTCCGTGTGCGCCCGGAGGCCGGGGCGGGCGGCGAGGAGCGGCGCCACGGTCTCCTGACAGCGCTGCAGGGGGCTCGTGACGACCTCGGCGAGGGGCAGTGCGGAGAGCCGTCCGGGCAGCGCGGCGGCCTGTGCGGCGCCCCGCTCGTCGAGGGCGACACCGGGGGTCCACCCGGCGAGCAGGCCGGCGGTGTTGGCCGTGGAGCGTCCGTGCCGGACGAGGATCAGCGTGGGCATGCGGCTCAGCCTAAGCGGCCCAGGGGGTGCGAAACGGGGTGGGCCGGGAAGAATGCGCGGTGTGATCGTCGACTGTGCCATTTACCGTGACGGGCGCCGCACCGAGGGCCCCGAGGACTTCTCCGACGCCCTCGACGAGGCGAGAGCGTCGGATCAGGCGTTCGTGTGGATCGGCCTGCACGAACCGACGGAGGACGAGTTCGACAAGGTGAGCCAGGAGTTCGGGCTGCACCCGCTGGCCGTGGAGGACGCCCTCAAGGCCCACCAGCGGCCCAAGCTCGAGGTCTACGACGACTCGCTGTTCATGGTCCTCAAGCCGGTCGTGTACGAGCCGGACAGCGACACCGTCTCCTCAGGCGAGGTCATGATCTTCATGGGCGACTCGTTCGTGGTGACCGTCCGGCACGGCGAGGGCGCGCCGCTCGGTGTCGTACGTCACCGCCTGGAGGCCGACCCAGCTGTCCTCAAGCACGGACCGACAGCTGTCCTGTACTCGATCGCCGACGCCTCCGTGGACCACTATCTGGAGGTCGCCGACGAGTTGCAGGCGGATCTGGAGGTCCTGGAGGCGGAGGTCTTCTCGCCGGACGGCGGCAGCGACTCCCGGAACACGGCGTCGCGGATCTACACCTTCAAGCGGCAGATCCTCGAGTTCCGCCGGGCGACGGGACCCCTGGCGCTGCCCGTGTCACGCCTCTCCGGAGCGGGCCCTTTCGGCCCCTCCGTGCCGTTCGTGGACGAGACGGCGCAGCCCTTCTTCCGGGACGTCAACGACCATCTGACGCGCGTCAACGAGTCCGTGGAGGGCCTGGACCGGCTGGTGTCGGACGTCCTGTCCGCGCACCTGGCGCAGATGAGCGTGCGGCAGAACGACGACATGCGGAAGATCTCGGCGTGGGCGGCGATGGCAGCCGTCCCCACGATGATCGCGGGCGTCTACGGCATGAACTTCGACCACATGCCCGAGCTGCACTGGGCGTGGACGTACCCGGCCGTGATCATCCTGATGGTCGTCCTTGAGGTCGTCCTGTACCGGATGTTCAAGCGGCGCGGCTGGCTGTAGCGCCCGGCCCGGCCCCGCCGTCAGGCGAACTCGGGGGCCGGGGTCGCGGTGTCGCCCAGGGCGTCGCGCCGTTCGGGCATCTTCAGGGAGACCATGCGCCGCCAGCCGCCCGCCCGCTCGTAGCCGTACATGGTGTGGATGCCCGCGGCGAGCAGCTGCCGCTTGGCGTGCGGCCAGCCGAGGATGCGCCCCATGTGGTCCATCACGGCGAGGCTCACGTCGCGGTAGATGCGGATCTCGGCGAGCGCGCACGCGTGCAGGGTGCGCTGGATGGCGCGGCCGTACCCCGCGTACGCGAACCGCAGCAACTCCTCGTGGCAGTACGCCAGGTGGTTGTCCTCGTCGTGGGAGATCATCCGCACCGCCCGGCCGATGTCCGGGTGGCCGGCGAAGTACTTGAGCAGCAGCCGCATCTGTTCGGACGCGCGCTGCTCGGTGACTCTGCTGTGCGAGAGGTAGGTGACGATGTCCTGCACGGCGAGCGGCTCGTCGGCCTTCAGCCGGTGGTGCGCGAGGCCGATGCCGTGCTTCTCCAGAAGCATCGTGTAGTCCGTGTCGTACGGGACGTCGGCCGGCCGCAGTCCGCGCTTCTTCATGAGCGCTTCGAAGATCCTGCCGTGCTTGTCCTCGTCGGCGCCGTGCCGGGCGATCCTCGGGGCGAGGGCACGCTCGCTCTCCGGGACGAGAGCGGCGATGCGGCCGTTCTCCCAGCCGCCCTGGGCCTCGCCGGAGGCGGCGATGGAGCAGAACAGCCGGAACGACTCGTCGTTGTCGAGGATCTCCCCGAAGACACCTCTGGCCGACAGCATCACTGGACCTCCATGCCCTGTGCGCGAACCTCCGCAGAGACCCACTCAAATGCGAGGTTCCCCATCGGGCAACAGCTGTACGGGTCGGCTCGGCCGAACGGAGGACACGCCACCGCCACGAGGCCGTAACCGCGGGACCTGTGGCGCGTTGTTTCCCGTGACGGCCGTGGCGGGGAAGACCCCCCGAGCCCCCACCACGGCCGCAGACTTCTCTCCCTCTCCAGCTCCTTCGGTTACGCGGCCTCTTCGGCTACGCGAGACCGGCGCGCTCCAGGGCCTCGGTGCCTGCGCGCAGCGCGGTGAGCCGCTCCTCCAGAGTGAAGCCCGCGGGGGCCAGCGTGAGCGTGGTGACACCCGCCGCCGCGTAGGCCTGCATCCGGTCGGCGATCCGGTCCACGGAACCGAGCAGCGTGGTCGAGTCGATCAGCTGCCGCGGCACGGCGGCGGCCGCCCCGTCCTTGTCGCCGCCCAGGTACTTGTCCTGGATCTCGGCGGCCTCCTTCTCGTACCCCATCCGCCGCGCGAGCTGGTTGTAGAAGTTCTGCTTGCGGCTGCCCATGCCGCCCACGTACAGCGCGGTGTACGGCCGGAACATGTCGGCGAGCGCGTCCACCTGGGAGTCCTCGCCGACGGCCAGCGGCAGCGTCGGGACGATGTCGAAGCCCTCCATCGTCTTGCCGGCCTTCTCGCGCCCGGCGCGCAGGTGCCGGACCGCGGTGTCCTCCAGGTGCTCGGCGGCCGGGAAGATCAGCAGGGCGCCGTCGGCGATCTCGCCGGTCTGCTCCAGGTTCTTGGGGCCGATCGCGGCGACGTACAGCGGGATGTGCTCACGCTGCGGGTGGACGGTCAGCTTGATGGGCTTGCCGGGGCCGCCGGGCAGCGGCAGCGTCCAGTGCTCGCCCTCGTAGGAGAGGCGCTCCCGGGTCATGGCCTTGCGGACGATCTCGACGTACTCCCGCGTGCGGGCCAGCGGCTTGTCGAACTTGACGCCGTACCAGCCCTCGGAGACCTGGGGGCCCGAGACGCCGAGGCCCAGACGGAAGCGGCCGCCGGAGAGCGAGTCGAGGGTGGCGGCCGTCATCGCGGTCATCGCGGGCTGCCTGGCCGGGATCTGGAAGATCGCGGATCCGATGTCGATACGTTCGGTCTGCGCCGCCACCCAGGACAGCACCGTCGCGGCGTCCGAGCCGTACGCCTCGGCGGCCCAGCAGACCGCATAGCCCAGCTTGTCGGCCTCCTTGGCGACGGCGAGATTGTCCGCGTCCATCCCGGCGCCCCAGTAGCCGAGGTTGATCCCGAGCTGCATGACCGATCCCCTTACCGCTGTACTCATGAGTAACGTCCCTGTGCCGGGGACTGTAGCGTGCGGTGCGCCATCCGTCAGTGACGGAGGGAACGGGTGGCCGGGTTCTCCGCGGTCGCCGGGTTGTCCACAGGCTCGCCCGTCGCGCGGGCCCGGCCAGTAATCTCAGCGCCCATGGAGCAGAGGCATCTCGGCCGGACCGGCCTTCGCGTGTCCCGCATCGGACTCGGCACCCTCACCTGGGGGCACACCGAGGAGAACGACGCCGCCGAGCTGTTGAAGGTGTTCTGGGAGGCGGGCGGCACCCTCGTCGACACGGCTGACGTGTACGGCGACGGGGAGGCCGAGTACCTGCTCGGGCGCCTGATCGAGCGGCTTGTGCCCCGGCGCGACCTGGTCATCGCGACCAAGGCGGGCAGCGTGCCCGACCCCGAGCGGCGCTTCGACGGCTCCCGGGGCCATCTGCTCGCCGCGCTCGACGCCTCGCTCGTCCGCCTCGGCACGGACCACGTGGACCTGTGGCAGGTGCACGCCTTCGACCCGGAGACACCCCTCGAAGAGACCCTGCAGGCCCTCGACATAGCCGTCAGCAGCGGGCGGGCCCGCTATGCGGGAGTCTCCAACTTCTGCGGCTGGCAGCTCGCCAAGGCCGCCACCTGGCAGCTCGCCCACCCGGGCACCCGCACCCGCCTGGCCAGTACGCAGATGGAGTACTCCCTGCTGCAGCGCGGCGTCGAGCGGGAGGTGCTGCCCGCCGCCGTCGACCTGGGCGTGGGCCTGCTGCCCTCCTCACCGCTCGGCCGGGGCGTGCTCACGGGGAAGTACCGGCACGCCACCCCCGCCGACTCACGCGGCGGCTCCGACCACCTCGCACCCTTCGTCGCGCCCTACCTCGACGACGCCGCGAGCCGCATCGTCGACGCCCTCGCGACGGCCGCCGACGGACTCGCCGCCACCCCGCTCCAGGTCGCCCTCGCCTGGGTGCGGGACCGCCCGGGAGTGAGCGCCCCGATCGTCGGCGCGCGCAACGCGCAGCAGCTCACGGCCGCATTGTCAGTGGAGAGCCTTAGTCTTCCTGACGAGATCTGCCAGGCGCTCGACGATGTGTCGGCGCCCGTGCACCGCTATCCCGATCACGACTGGAGCACGCTGTGAGTACGGAACCCGCCGCCGCGGAGGACCCCGGGGCCGCTGCCGCGGAACAGACGGAGTCGACCGGCGCGGAGGACACCACGCCGGAGGCGGCAGAGGCGGCAGAGGCACCGGAGGCGGCAGCGGTGTCGGAGGTGTCCGAGACCGAGGCCGAGATCGCCGCACAGCGGGAACTGCGGGAGCGCATCGAGCAGCGCAAGGCGTCGAAGGAAGGGCCGATCGCGGCCGGGACGAAGCTGAGCGGCACCGCGGCCGACCTGCTCGCCGCCGTGCGCGCCGTGGAGAGCGGCGAGAAGCCCGTCGCGAGCGCCTTCCGGGAACCGGAGCCCGCGCCCCGCAGGGCAGCACCGTCCCACGCGCCCGAGCCGGTGCGCCCGCAGCAGCCCGCGGCGGCGCAGGCGCCCGGTGCGGAGACGCTCGAAGCGGTCGGCGCCGTGCTGGCCGAGGGAGGTGCGCCGAGTGCCCTCGCCGAGCCGACGGCCGACGCGCTCGGTGACGGCGCCGAGGAACAACTGCGCGCGGACCCCTGGCAGTTGCTGCGCGTCGCGGGCGTGCGGCCCGAGCAGGCCGACGGCTTCGCCAGGGCCCTGCTCGGCCCGGAGTGCGGGCCCGACGACGAGCGCAGGGGCCGCGCGCTCACCGTATGGCTCCTCGAACAGGCCGCCGTCGCGGGGCACACGGCGCTCGACTCCACCGCGCTGACCGGCGCCCTCGGGCAGCGCGCGGTGCCGGATCCGGACGCGGCCGTGCAGAGCGCCGTCGCCGAGGGCGACGCCCTGGTCTTCCAGGACGCCCTCGAAGGCGCCGACGTGCCTGTCCAGCGCTCCGACGAAGGCACGCGGGACGGCGAGGAGGACGCAGGCGACGCGGACGACGAGCCCGAGCGCCCGGTCCGGGTCCTGATCGGTCTGGAACGGTACGCGCTCGCGGAGGAGAGCCTCGCCGACGGCCTCGCCCGGGTGATCAACTCCCTGCCCAAGGAGGACGGCCCGGACCCTGCGGCCGACGGCTGGGAGGCCGCCGCCGCGCAGGCGTCGGGGTCCACGGCCGAGCTGATCCGCGCCGTCGCGGGCCACGGCCTCGTGCTGCACTCCGGTGGCGAGGAGGCACGCGCCGAGCCCGCCGCTCTCGTAGCCGCGGCGTCGGCGCTGGGCCTGCGGGTCTATGCCGCCGTCCACAGCGCCGACGGGCGCGGCCGCCTCGCGCGTGCGGCCGACGGAGAGAACGGGACCGCCGAGGACGGCACCGCGGTGACCGTGGCGGGCCTGCTGTCCGGCGCCGAGGGCCCCGGGCGCGACGCGGACGGCGCGTTCGCACTCGACCTCCTGGTCGTCCTGGACGCACCGCAGCTGGACGTGGAGAGCGCGGCGATGCTCGTCGAGTCCCTGCCGGACGGCGCCCGCCTGGTGCTCAGCGGCGACCCCGGCGTGCTGTGGTCCGCGGGCCCCGGCCGGGTCTTCGCCGACCTCGTCGCCGCACGCTGCTGCCCGCAGATCGTCTCGCGCACCCCGGACCCTGGCCCCATCGGGGAGCTCACATCGGGTATCGGCATCGGCGAGCTGAACCAGGTCGAGGCGCCCGGCAAGGAGGTCGTCCTCGTGCCGGTGCGCGACGCCGCCGAGGCGATCCACCGCACCGTGCAGCTCGTCGCCGACTCAGTGCCCCGGGCGATCGGGGTGCCCGCCGAGCAGACCCAGGTCATCACGCCCGGACACGGCGGTGCCGCGGGCACCCGGGCGCTCAACACCGCGCTGAAGGAACGGCTGAATCCGGGTCCGGGCCGGTTCGGCGGCTTCGACCCCGCCGACCGCGTCGCGCACGTCCCGGCCGCGGGCCGCACGACGCTCGGCCGTGTGGTGCGGGCCGACGCGGAGGGGCTGCACCTGGAGTGCGACGGCGCCCCCGTCGTCGTACCCAAGGAGCGGGTGGAGCGGGAGGTGCGGCACGCGTGGGCGCTCACCGCGCATCAGGCGGCGGGGCTGCGCTGGCCCGCGGTGGTCGTGGTGCTGCCGGGCGACGCGGCACAGGTCCTGACCCGGCCGTGGGTCTATACGGCGTTCAGCCGCGGGGAGCGGCACCTGTCGGTCGTGCAGGGCGTGGAGCAGGCGCTGCCGC
This sequence comes from Streptomyces sp. NPDC046465, assembly GCF_040646035.1. Classification (NCBI taxonomy): domain Bacteria; kingdom Bacillati; phylum Actinomycetota; class Actinomycetes; order Kitasatosporales; family Streptomycetaceae; genus Streptomyces; species Streptomyces sp. NPDC046465. The sequence continues at coordinate 200,265 of NZ_JBEYZK010000018.1, read as the reverse complement.
GCGCGGTGGCGGAGCGGCTCTGGAAGGACCGTACGACGCGCCTGCGGACGTTGCTGCGCCCGCAGGTGCCGGCCGCGACGGCGACGGCCTGAGCCGACCGGGCACGGCTGCACGGTGAGTGCGCTCGCCGCCCCTGGCGGAGCGGCGAGCGCAGAAGCCGTATGACGTGTGGCGTGTGACGTGTGACGTGTGTCATCGGCGGTGTGAAGGACGGCCGTCAGCGGTCGGCCTTGCGGACGGAGTCGTCGTCGGAGTCGATGTCGATCTCGTCGAGGGGCACCGCCACGTCCGGGTCGATGTCGACGTCCGGGTCGATGTCGACGTCCGTGTCGAGGCCGTCGAGCCCGTCGTCGTCCAGTTCGTCGTCGAAGACCACGCTGACGTCGAACCGGCACACCACCCGGTGCGGGTCCGCCTGGTCGAAGGGGGCGTCGAGCCACTCCCCCGGCTCGGCGGGGGCGTCCACCGCGGTGACCCAGAGCGTGGAATCGCCCTCCTCCAGGCCGAATTCCTTGTGCCGGGAGGAGATTTCGTCCGGTTCGAACTCTCCGAAGAGGACGCCGAGCGCGCTGTGCACGGTGTCGGCCGAGCCGCCGGTGCCCCTGCCCCCGCTCTCGAGGTCGGCGACCCGCTGGGCCTGGGCGAGCAGCCGCTGCGGCTCCGCCACGGCGTAGTCGCGGCGGATCAGCACGCTCAGCGCGTTCGCCTCGTCCGGGCCCTGGTACGGCGGCAGTGCGTCCTCCGTGCCGGGAATCTCGAAGGGGGTGACCTCGTCGTAGCGGTCGTAGAGGAGCTCGTCGTACTCCTCGGCCGCGGCGGCGAGTTCGTTGAACGCTTCGTAGACGGCGGGGTCGTCCTCGCCCGACCTGCGTTCGACCGCGGCCAGGTGGCGGTCGAGCGCGGTCTTGACCGCCTCGGCGGCGGCGCGTACCTCGGCAGCGGTGGGCTGCGCAGCATCAGACATAGTGCAGACGCTATCCGTACCGGGCCCATGCCCGCACAATAGATGCGATGCCGGAATACGAATTTGTCGACGTGTATGTACCGCGCGGGGTCACCCGCAAGGAAGCCACACGCCTGCTGACGGACCACGCCGAGTACGGGCACTGGGAGTTGGACCGCCTGCGCCTGCACCCCGACGGCAGTCGCAGGGTGCGGCTGAAACGGAGGATCATCCGCCAGGTACACGCCACCTGGTGAGCGCCGTACGGCGCCGTTCGGCGCCGCGTGGCGGGCCGGGCACGGGAAACGGAGCGGGCCCCGCGACGGCGGGGCCCGCTCCGTTCGGCATGCTCGGACGCGGTGGGTCAGGCGGTCGCCCGGGCCCTTCGGTAGAGCACGGTGCCCGCGAGCAGCGCGCCCGCGCCCACCGGCAGCGCGAGGCCGAGCGGCAGCTCGCTGCCCGTCGACGCCAGCTGCGCGGCCCCCTCCGGCGGCGCGAGCTGTGAGACCGCCTCCGGCGGCACGAGCCGCGAGATGCCCTCGGGCGGCGTCACCTGCTGCGTGCCCGGGTGGTTCGGGATGACGCGGTCCTCCGCGCCGCCCGGGTGGCCCGGGGTGTGCGGCTTGCCCGGGTGACCGGGCTCACCCGGATGTCCCGGCTGCCCCGGCTCGCCCGGCTTCCCCGGGTGCTCCGGCTTGCCCGGGTGCCCGGGTCCCGTCGGGGGCTTCTCGCCGCCCGGCGGGGTGACCGTGGAGCCGGATTCATTGGCGCATTCGTTGCCCACGGCGGTGTTGCCGAGGCCGCCGATGGTGACGCTGTTGCCGCAGACGTTGACCGGGACGTCGACCGGCAACTGCACGTTGTTGCCGGAGCCGACACCGGGTGAGTCGCCGCTGTGCCCGCTCGCCTTGGCCCCGCCACCGGACTGGTGCGAACCGCCGCCTCCGCGGGAGGGGTTGGCACAGTGGTTGCCCGACGCCGGGTTGAGGACCCCGACCACGTTCACGGTGTTGCCGCACACGTTGACCGGGACGTCGACCGGCAACTGCACGTTGTTGCCCGACGCCACGCCGGGTGAGTTCGAACTGCTGCCGTTGGCCCCCGAGTCCGCGTGTGCGTAACCCCCGGTCGCGGCGAGAACGCCGGTCGCGGCCGCCACGGTGATCAGGCCTTTGCGCGTGACCTGTCGCATAGCTGATTCCTGCCTTTTGCCTGCTGGAATACGTACGGACGTGCTCGCCCGTACGTGGAATGCCCGTCGGCCCCGGAGCGCTTGGCGCGCGCTCCGGGGCCGACGGACTCAGACCCTCAAGGGGTGAGGCACAACAACGTCACTTGTTGACGCAGGTGTTGCCGAAGGTGGGGTTCAGCAGCCCGATCACGGAGACCGTGTTGCCGCAGGCGTTCACCGGCACGTGGACGGGGACCTGGATAACGTTGCCCGAGATGACGCCGGGCGAGTTCACGGCGGCACCCTGGGCACCGGCGTCGGCAGCGGCAATGCCCGCACCGGCGAGCACGAGACCACCGGTGGCAGCGACAGCGGCGACGATCTTCTTGATCATTATTCCTCCTTGTTGGCAATGCAGTCCCAGCCGCGGACTGCATCACCTGTAACGAGGAGGAACTAGTGGGGCTACGAGCCTATGGTCCCTTTCACTCTTTTCAGTCAAGTACGCACGCGCTGGCGATTATTGGAGAGTCGTTTCAGCACGTGAAGCGGCCGATTCCCGGAAGGTTTCGGCCGCATTCCGTCAAGAAGCGTCGATGAACCGGTCGAGCACCCGGACGCCGAACTTCAGGCCGTCGACCGGCACCCGCTCGTCGACGCCGTGGAACATGCCCGCGAAGTCCAGCTCCGGCGGCAGCTTCAGCGGCGCGAAACCGAAGCCGCGGATGCCGAGGTCGTCGAAGGACTTGGCGTCCGTGCCGGCCGAGAGCATGTACGGCACGGCGCGGGCGATCGGGTCCTCGGCCCGCAGCGCGATCTGCATGGCGTCGACGAGCGCCCCGTCGAAGGTGGTCTCCAGAGCCTTGTCGGCATGCACGTCCTCGCGCTTGACCCGCGGACCGAGAATCCGGTCCAGATCGGCGAGGAACTCCTCCTCGTACCCCGGCAGGTAGCGGCCGTCGACGTGCGCGGTGGCCTGGCCGGGGATCACGTTCACCTTGTACCCGGCGCCGAGCTGCGTCGGGTTCGCGGTGTTCTGCAGGGAGGCGCCGATGAGCTTGGCGATGCCGCCGAGCTTGGCGAGCGTCTCGTCCATGTTCTCCGGGTCGAGCTCGGTGCCGAGGGCGTCGCCGAGCTCGTCGAGGAAGTGCCGCAGCGTCTTGGTGACCCGCACCGGGAACTTGTGCCGGCCCAGACGCCCGACGGCCTCGCTGAGCTCGGTGATCGCGTTGTCCTTGTGAATCATCGATCCGTGACCGGCGGTGCCGTCCACGGTCAGCTTCATCCAGTGCATGCCCTTCTGGGCCGTCTCGACGAGGTAGAGGCGCAGGTTCTCGTTGACCGTGAAGGAGAAGCCGCCGACCTCGCTGATCGCCTCCGTGCACCCCTCGAAGAGGCCGGGGTGGTTGTCGACGAGGTGCCGCGCGCCGTACGTGCCGCCCGCCTCCTCGTCCGCGAGGAAGGCGAGGACGATGTCCCGGGGCGGCTTGCGGCCGCTGCGCATCCGCTCGCGGACGACCGCGAGGGTCATCGCGTCCATGTCCTTCATGTCGACGGCGCCCCGGCCCCACACGCAGCCGTCCGCGATCTCCCCCGAGAAGGGGTGGTGCGTCCAGTCCGCGGCGTTGGCGGGCACGACGTCCGTGTGGCCGTGGATGAGGAGCGCGGGCCGCGACGGGTCCTCGCCCTCGATCCGTGCGACCGTGGAGGCCCTGCCGGGGTGCGACTCGAAGATCTTCGGTTCGAGACCCACCTCGGCGAGCTTCTCGGCCACGTACTCGGCGGCCTTGCGCTCCCCCGGGCCCGAGTGGTCGCCGTAATTGCTCGTATCGATCTGGATCAGTTCGCGACAGAGGTCGACGACCTCGTCCTCACCGGTGACGGCCTTGCCCGTGCTGGACCCGCTCACGCTGGTTCCTCCCGCATTCGCTGCTGGTGGTCCCCTTCATCCTCTCTCTCCGAGGCTCCGCGCCCAAGGGCGGGCGGGGGTCGTCATCAGCCGTTCACGGGGGACCAGTGGGGTGATCGAGTACCCCTGGGAGCCTGGTAATGTTCTCTCTGTCGCCGCGGGAAACGCCCCGCGAAGACAGACACCTTGTCCGGGTGGCGGAATGGCAGACGCGCTAGCTTGAGGTGCTAGTGTCCTTTATCGGACGTGGGGGTTCAAGTCCCCCCTCGGACACCAGCTGAGACCCCTGTTCATCAGGGGTCTTTTGCGTTGTGCCAGTACGCGTGGTTGCGGCGGGCCGCCCGGGTGTCGTCGTGCCGCTCGCCCAGTGTGGAGCCGTAGCTCTCGGCGAGTTCGGCGAAGGCGGCCGCCGCGCGGTCGGGGTGGCCGCTCATGCCGGTCCAGTGGGCGTGCTGCCATCGGCAGCTGAGCGAGCGGACGTCCACGGGGCCCAGCGCGCCCGACGCGTCCACGGCGAGTTCGGCGAACAGGTGGGCGGCGGATGCGGCGTCTCCGCCGATGCCGGTCCAGCGGGCCTGTTCGTGGCGGGCCTGGAGGGTGTCCGGGTGTTTCGGGCCCCGCTCGGCGGCCAGCTGGTCGGCCAGCAGGGTGTACCTCGTCGCGGCGTCCGACGCGCGCCCGCTCTCGCCCTCGGCGTGCGCCAGGGCCTGGTGGGCGAGGAGGGTGAAGTCGTGGCGGGCGCCGAGGACCTGGACGCACTGCAGCGTCAGCACGCGCAGCGCGTCCACCGCTCCCGCCAGGTCGCCGGATTCCGCCAGCTCCAGGGCGCCGCGCAGGCGTTCGGGGACATCGTCGGAGGCCATCGGGCGGAAGGCCGCGTTCGCCGCCAGGGCCAGCTGGTCGCTCGTCCCGGTGCCGCACCGCTGCGGCCTCGGCTCGCCCTTCGCGGCCAGCGTCCTGGCCGTGTGCCGGTAGGCCGCCCCCAGGGTGAGCAGTTCCGGCTCCGCGGCGGAGCCCTCGCGGAGGAAGTTGATCAGCTCGCCGGTGAACAGGGTGTGCCGTTCGCCCAGGGGGGCGCGCGCCGGGGTGTTCGCGGGGGCCGAGGCCAGGACGTACGTACCGGCTATCTCCAGCTGGCCGAAGTAGAGCGAGGCGGCGTCCCCCATCGTGTCGATGGCCCGCCCCGAGAAGCAGCAGTCGAGCAGCAGCACGCGGTTCCTGGCCGGTGCGTACGCCAGCGCCTGGCGGATCAGGTCGAAGCGCAGGCTCGACCAGCCGAGCAGCTTGGTGTCGCTCCCGGTGAGCAGGAGATGGAGCAGCCCCCGGTCGTCCAGCGCGCCGTGGCCGGCGAAGTAGACCAGGAACATGTCCTCCACTCCGCTCGCCGCGCGGCTGAGCGCCTCGCCCACCCGCTGGGGCTCCCTGACGTCGTGCAGCAGGGTGCAACGCTCGCTGGGGAGTGCGCAGTTGCCGGGTCCGGTGAGCAGGTCCCGTAGGTCTTCGAGGTTGTTGCGCACCGCGGGGAGCGGGGGGAGGGCCGCGTCGTCGTAGTCGCTGCACCCGATGAGTACCGCCTGCGAGTTTGAGCCACTGGCCAACCTCACGTCGTCCCCCTCTTGCCGCACCGCCCCACTGCCCAAATGATAGCGAGGCAACTCATTTGAGGAGCGGCGCTCTTACCGCTGTCCGAGGATTCGGGCATGCTGGCGAATCCGAAACCGACTGCAACAGGTGGGGGTCGCCATGGGACGCACGGATGTGGTGGACAACTCGGACGAGTTAGGGCACGAGGGCGGCATGCACTCCGGCACACATCCCGGCGCGCGCCCCGGCCCGAACCCCGGCACACACCAGGCTTCCGCCGTCTGCACGGCGTTCCAGCATCTGGTGGCCGATGCCGCCCTCGCCCTGGAGCCGAACAGCTTCGCCTCGGCCGTGCGGCTCCTCGACTCGGTCAGATCCAGCGGCAACTGTCTCTACGCGATCGGCAACGGCGGAAGCGCCGCCACGGCGGGCCATCTGGCCTCCGACCTCGCCATGACCTCGGGCCCGCACGCCGCGGGGCTGCGCACGAACGCGCTCACCGGCAACACGCCCCTGCTCACCGCCCTGGCCAATGACATCGGCTACGACCGCGTCTTCTCCGAGCAGCTCGCGCGCCTGCTGACCCCCGGCGACGTGGTGGTGGCCATCAGCGTCAGCGGCGACTCCCCGAACATCATCGAGGGCCTCAAGACGGCGCGGGCGCGCGGGGTGCGCTCGGTCGGGCTGCTCGGCGGCTCCGGGGGCGGCGCCGCCGCTCTGGTCGACGTGCCCCTGCTGGTGGACAGCCCCGTGTACGGCGTGGTGGAGACCGTGCATCTGGGCGTGGTGCACTCGCTGGCTCTCGCCCTGGGTACGGGGAGAGGGCACACCAGCGACATCCTGGCTCCCTCGTTCGACGGAACGCAGGGCTGACGGTGGCGCGGGGGGCCGCGCGGACGGCGGGTGCGGCGGGTGCGGCGGGTGCGGCCGATGTCGTGCTCGTGTCCGACCGCGGCCCGGTGACGTTCCGGTCCACCCCGTCCGGCCCCGTCCTGGAACACCGTCCCGGCAGTGTGACGTCGCTGCTCGACCGGTCCGCCCGGACGCTGCGCGAGGAGGTCCGCTGGCTGGCCCCTTCGACGAGCGCCGAGGACCACCGGGCCACGGCGGACGGCCGGTTCGCCGGGCTCGGGCTCGGCTACGGGTTCCGTACGGTCCCCTGCCCGCCCGCGGTCTACCGGCGATACTACGAGGACGCGGGCGTGCGGGGGCTCTGGTACGCGCTCCACGACCTCTGGGACGACCTTCCGCAGCCCCTCGACGCCGCCGGGCAGGGGCCGTTGCGGGACGGTTCGGCGCTGCGTGCGTACCAGCGGGTGAACCGGGCCGTGGCTGCCGCGGCCGCCGACGGCTGTCACGCGCGCAGCGTCGTCTGCTTCCACGACTACCAGTTCCTCACCGCCCCCGGCTTCCTCCGCGCCCGGCTGCCCACGCAGACGGTGGGCCTCTTCGTGCACGCCGCGTTCGCGGCTCCCGAGGCGCTCGCGGTGCTGCCCCGCGCCGCCCGGGGGCTGCTGCTCCGCGGCATGCTCGGGGCGGATGTGCTCGGCTTCCAGAGCGAGCGGTGGGCGGACTCCTTCCTCCGGTTCAGTGCGGCGGCCGGGTGCGAGGTCGACCGGCGGGCCGGGGCCGTCCGGCACGCCGGCGGCCGGACGCTGGTGCGCCGCTATCCGGCGCCGCCCGACCGGGAGTACCTGGCCGAGGTGTTCGGCACGCCGGAGGCGGACCGGTGGTCCGCTGCCCTGCGCGGGCTGCGGGAGGGGGTGCGCCTGCTGGTGCGCGTCGACCGGCTCGACCCGGCGAAGAACGTCCTGCGGGGCTTCGAGGCCTTCGCGCTCCTCCTCGACGAGCACCCGGAGCTGCGCCACCGCGTGCGGTTCGTGTGCTGTCTGACGCCGTCGCGGCCCGCTGTGCCGGAGTACGCGTGGTACGCGGCCCGGGTGCGGGAGGCCGTCGCGGGCATCCAGCGCGCCTTTCCCGGCGTCCTGACCGTGTACTGGGACGAGGACCGGACGCGTGCCATGGCTGCTCTGCGGGAGTACGACGTCCTGCTCGTCAACTCGGTCCACGACGGGATGAACCTGGTCGCCCAGGAAGGGGTGCTCGTGAACCGGCGGGACGGTGCGGTCGTCCTGTCGGCACGGACCGGGAGCGCCGAGCGGCTGCGCGAAGGGGCCGTGGTCCTGCCCGACCCCCGCGACGTCCGCGCGACCGCGTCGGCGCTCCGGCAGGCGCTCGCCATGCCGCTCGGCGAGCGGGCGGCCAGGGTCGAACGGATGCGTGCGCCGCTGGCGACGGCCTCGCCCGAGGCCTGGCTGCGGGCGCAGCTCGCAGACCTCGCGGAGGTACGCGACAGCAAGGGCGGCCTCTAGCGGCGGCTACGGCACGCTCTTGCCGACCAGTACGCGAAGGGCTTCGTTCACCGCCTCGGTACGGGGGTCGCCGAGGCGTGCCAGGTCTTCGAGCGCGAGGGTGTAGTAGACCGCCGCCTCCTTCAGCTGTCCCATGGCGGCCAGCGTCGCGCCCAGGTTGACCGCCGTCGCCGCGGCCCCGGGGTCGTCCCCGAAGGAGCGCCTGATCTGTAGGGCCTCGTCGAAGGCGGCCACCGCCTCGTCCGCTCGCCCGGCCGTGCGGTAGGCCTCGCCCAGGTGGTTGAGCGAGGTGCCCTGGCCGAAGAGGTCCTTGATCTCGCGCTGGATGCCGAGCGCGCGGAGCCAGCAGCCGATCGCCTCCTCGGTCCGGCCGAGGTCGCGGTAGGCGTTGCCGAGGCTGTTGAGGTCGATGCCCTCGTTCCAGCTGTCCCGGATCTCGCGGTGGATGGCGAGCGCGTCGGTGGAGTGGCGGATCGAGTCCTCGATCCGGCCCATCCGCCGCAGGGCGCCCGCGAGGTTGTTGAGGGAGGTGCCCTCGCCGTACTTGTCCCCGATCCTGCGGCGGATCGTCAGGGCCTTCTCCCAGGTCTCGACGGCCTTCTCGAACTCCTGGGTGCCGCGGTAGGCGTTGCCCAGGCTGTTCAGGGTCCAGGCCTCGCCCCGGAGGCAGCCGGAGCGCCGGGCGCCGCGGAGCCCCAGCTCGTGGGTGTCGATCCAGTCGCTCAGGAGCTTGCGCACGTTGAAGAAGCTCCACAGGACCACCGGCAGCTGCCAGGCGATCGAGTCCTCACCGCGGTGGACCGCCTGCCGCACGAGTGCGATCAGGTGAGTCCGCTCCGTGTCGCACCACCGCAGCGCCTGTGCGCCGTCGGCGAAGCGCAGCGGTTCGCACCGGTCGGACAGGTCGTCGAGTTCGATCCTGCGGCGGTGGGGCATCAGCTGCCGGTTCGCCTCGTCCGCCGTGTGCAGATACCAGAGCAGGCTCCGCCTGATGGACCCCTGCCGGGCCTCCTCCGACTCCTCCTCGTGCGCCCGCTCGGCCGCGTAGTCATGGATGAGGTCGTGGAAGCGGAAGCGGTCGGGCGCCACCTGTTCGAGGAGGTGGCAGTCGATCAGGCCGCGCAGGTACAGGTTGGTGCGCGCCTTGGGGTCGCCGGTCGCGGCGGCAGCGGCCAGCAGACTGAACTCGCCCGTGGGGTGCAGCCCCATGATCCGGAAGCACCGTGCGCTCCCGGCGCCGAGCGCGCGGTACGACCAGGAGAAGGCGGCCCGCACCTCCAGCTGTTCGGCGCCGGTTTCCTCGACGTCGGCGGTGAACGTGTCGAGCCGGTGGCGCTCGTCACCGAGGCCTTCGAGGAGGTCGGCGATGGGCCACTGCGGGTACGCCGCGACGCGTTCGCCCACGATGCTGAGGGCCAGCGGCAGATGGCCGCAGCCCGCCGCGAGTTCCTCGACGGCGCCGCGCTCGTGCAGGACGCGGTCGTCGCCGACGATGCCGGTGAGCAGTTCGACGGACTCCCGGGCGGTCAGGGTGTCGAGGCGGATGCTGCGGGCGCCGTAGCTCCCGACGAGCCCCTGGAGCCGGTTACGGCTGGTCACGATCACGACGCAGGTGGAGCTTCCGGGCAGCAGCGGGAAGACCTGCGCCGTGTTGCGGGCGTTGTCCAGGAGGACCAGCATCCGGCGCTCGTGCAGCAGGGTGCGGAACAGGGCCGCGCGCGGTTCGAGTTGCTGCGGGACCTTGGCGGGGGCCACGTCGAGGGCGTGCAGGAAGTCGGCGAGGACCTCCGCGGGTTCGAGGGGGCTGCCCGGACCGTAGCCCCGGAGGTTGACGTACAACTGGCCGTCCGGGAAGGCGACGCGCGAGCGGTGTGCCCAGTGCACCATCAGCGCCGTCTTGCCCACCCCGGGGGCTCCCCCGACGGAGGAGATCACCGCGGTGTCCGGGCCCGCCTTCTGGGGCTCGGCGAGGAGCAGGTCCAGCTCACGGAGTTCCCCTTCACGGCCGACGAATCCCGGTCTGCCGAGCGGCAGTTGATGGGGTATCGGCAGGGGCGGGCGGTCTTCCGGCGGCACTTCGGCCGACTGGAACCGCACCAGGCGGTCGATCAGCCTGCGGCTGAACTCCGGGTCCTGTGCGACGGCCCGGGACAGCTCGTCCACCGATCCGACCGCGGGCCTGCCGCGCTCGTCACCGGCCCGCCGCCCCGCCGGGCCCCGCCGCCGGTCGACCCGCTCGTCGAGCAGCCTGCGCAGCCCCTCCCAGCTGGTCTGCGTCCCCGTCGAGGGAGCGTCACGCGAGGGCGCCCCCGCGCCTGATGTACCGATCTCCCCTGCTGACACAGCTCCACCCCCGTGCGCCATGGCGAGTTGGGCGAATTATACGTCTCGCACGCGGACGCGAGACGTGTCCCTTTGGGGAGGCTTGGGTATTGTCGCGAGCGTCCGGGTTCTCCCTGAGGAGGTGCGTGACGACCGCATCATCGGATGCCTTGGTTCTCTTCGGCGCGACCGGAGATCTGGCCCGCAGGAAATTGTGGCCTGCCCTCTACCGCCTGTCCCTTTCGGAAGACTGCGTCCCGTCGATCGTCGCCGTCGGGCTGCCCGGTCTGGGCCGCGCAGGCTTCGAGACGTTCGTGGCCCAGTCCGTCCACGACGTGTGCGGCCCCTCGGACGGCCGGGTGGTGCACCGGCTGCTCGCCGGGACCCGCTTCGTCGAGGGGGACACGACCCGGCACGGCACGATCGAGGAGGTCGCCCGGTGCCTGTGGTCCGCGGTGCGGCCGGTGTACTTCCTCGGGGTTCCGCCACCGCGGGCCGCCGCCACGATCGCGACGATGGGATCCGTCGGAATTCCCCCGGGCGCCGTGCTCGTGGAGAAACCCTTCGGAAAAGATCTCGATTCGGCCCGGGTTCTCAACGATTCGCTCCTCAAGGTCTTCTCCGCCGAATCGGTGCTGCGCATCGATCACTATCTCGGCAAGGAGGCGGTGGAGAATCTTCTCGCCTTCCGTTTCTGCAATCCGTTCCCGGAGACGGCCTGGGGCCGGGAGACGATCTCCCGGGTGCAGATCACGCACTGCGAGGTCAGGGGTGTCGACAGCCGCGGATCCCTGTACGAGCAGATCGGCGCGGTCCGCGATGTCGTCCAGAGCCATCTGCTGCAATTGCTCGGCATAGTGGCGATGAGGCGGCCCGTCGACGGCACCGCGCAGGCCTTTCGCGAGGAGATCGCGCGCACTCTCGCCGCGGTGCGTCCGGTGGACCCCGGGCAGCTCGTCCGCGGGCAGTACGCGGGCTACCGGGCGGAGGAGGGAGTGGCCGCCGACTCGACGGTGGAGACGTTCGCCGCGCTGCGCCTCGACATCGATGTCGACCGGTGGCGGGGCGTCCCGTTCCTGCTGCGCTCCGGCAAGGGCCTTGCCGCCACGGCCATCGAGGTGGTCGTCGACTTCGTGCCGACCGCGCACCGCCTCTGGTTCACGCGCGAGGACCCGGGACCGGCCCGCATCCGCTTCCGGCTCGGCTCCCGCGGCGGCACCGTACTGACCCTCAACGCCCGCAGGCCCGGGGCGGATCCCGGCCCGATGGCGGTGGACCTGGACTTCGATCTGCAGGCGTCCGGCGACTCGTGGGAGGCGTACACGCATCTCCTGTCGGACGCGCTGCACGGCAGGACGGGTCGGTTCGTGTCGATGGACGCCGTGGAGGAGTCGTGGCGCATCGTGGCGCCCGCGCTGGACCGGCCGGAGGCCCCGCTGCGCTATCCGCGGGGCTCCTGGGGGCCGGCCGCGTCGGACAGGCTGCCGGGGGACGGCGGCTGGTGCGCGCCTCTGTAGGGCCCGCCGGTCAGCCGTATCCGCGTGCGGGGCCCGCTCATCAGCCGTATAGCGCCTCCGCCGCCCGGAGCGCCATGCGGTAGGCGCCCCGCACCCCCACCAGCGGGTCGAGGGCGAGTTGCACCGGGATCTCCGCGAGGAGTTCGTGGTGGCAGGCGCCGGGGCTGATGAACCGGTCCAGGAACTCCGTCTTCTCGCGGAGGAGTTCCGCCATGCCGGGCGCCTGAAGCACCCCGCTGGTCAGGGTGACGACGCCGCCCGCGGGCAGGCACACCAGGACCACAGCGCGCAGGTACTGGCCGAAGAGGGCGGCGAAGAGCCTGACGACCCCGACGCAGCAGGGGTCGCCGGCCTGCGCCGCCGAGGTGATCACGGGCGCGACGGCCGCCCCGGCGCCGCGTGCGCCGGTCACCCGGTCGTGTACGTCGGGGGCGGCCGGGATGGAGCGGCGCACGTAGTCGTACATGCGGTCGAAGCCGCGGAGGCCGCCGATCGACTCCTCGACGGTGACGACTCCCCCGATCTCCGTCCTGAGGTGTGCGAGGTACCCGGCCTCGAACTCGTCCACCGGCTGCCAGGCGATGTGGCCCGACTCGGCGGCGTGCACCGTGCCCGCCCCGTCGAGCAGGGCGCTTCCGACGCCGCTGCCGACGGAGACCGCGAGGAGTTCGCTCGTACGGGAAGCCGGTCCGTGGGAGGTGGGGGGACCGTGGGAGGTGAGGGGCCGCACCTCGTCGGGTCCGAGGTCCGCCATGCCGTGCGCCGTGGCGGCCATGTCGTTCACGACGGTGAGCTGCCGGATGCCGTGCCGCTCGGCGTACGCGGCGCGCTCGAACAGCGGCCAGCCGGGCAGGTTGGTCATCCGCACGTCGCCGTGCGCGGGGACGCGGCCCGCCACCGCGAGCACCACGGTCTCGGGCCGCAGGTCCGCCTCGTGGAGGCAGGCGGTCAGCAGGTCCTGCAGCGAGGCATGGTCGGCGGTCCGCACCTGCAGCTCCGTGCGGTCCGGCTCCGTGGTCCATCCGCCGCGCAGTCGGGTCCTCGTACCACCCACGTCGAACGCGGCCACCGGTGTACGCACTGCATCACCACTTCGGAATCCGGGTCGGGCCAATTGTCGTACGGCCGGACCGAGTTGTCGTGGGGCACAGTATGACCAGACGTCCATGCACCGCGCGGGAACGGAAGTGACGATGCCGATCGAGATCAAGGTGACGGGCCCGGGGGCGGGCGACCCGGCGCTGACGCGGAATCTGCATTCCTGGCTTCAGCGGGAGGACGAGCTGAGGGGGCGTGTCCGGCTGCGGAGCGAGGCTCCGGAGCCGGACCGGATGGGGGGCGTGGCCGAGTTGGTGCTTGTCTCGGTCAGCAGCGGCACCGTCGCCGTGCTCGTCTCGTCCGTGCAGCTGTGGATCCGGCAGCGCCGCGCGGACCTCTCCATCGTCGTGCGGCACCCCGACGGCAAGGAGGTGGAGATCGACGCCCAGCAGATCTCCGGGGCCGAGGAGTTCATCCGAACGGTGCTGCGCGATGCTGACCGCCCCCCTGACGACCCGGCCCCCTGACGCCCCTGCCCCCAGCCCCCTGGCACCCCCGCCCGTCAGCGCTTCCCGGCCAGTTCCTTGAGCGCGATGTTGAGCTGGAGGACGTTGACCCGCGGCTCACCCACGAACCCGAGGGTCCGGCCGTCGGTGTGGTCGTCGACGAGCTTCCGGACCTGCCGTACGGGCAGGTGGTTCTTCGCGGCGACGCGGTGGACCTGGAGATCGGCGTAGTCCGGGGAGATGTGCGGGTCGAGGCCCGAGCCCGAGGAGGTGACCGCGTCGGCGGGTACGTCCGCGGGCTTGATCCGGTGGTCCGCGGTGGAGTTGTCCTTGACGACGGCCGCCTTGGCGTCCTTCACCTGCTGGATCAGCTCCTTGCTGTCACCGGCGAGGTTGGTGGCACCGGACAGGAGCAGCTGGTAGCGGGTGTTGACGCTGTTCTCGCCGAGGCCGTTGGAGGGGCGCGGCTGGAACCACTTGAGGTCGGGCTCGGGGGTGTCCTGGCCCTTCTTCAGCGGCAGGTCGTAGCGCTGGCCGATGAGTTCGGAGCCGACGGTCCGGCCGTCCGCCGTCACCTCGGAGCCGTTGGCCCTGCCGGGGAAGAGGGCCTGGGCGACGCCGGTCACCGCGAGCGGGTAGATGACGCCGCAGATCACGGTCAGGACGAGCAGGGCGCGCAGGCCCGCCCCCAGCAACCGGGCGGAGTTCTTTACGGAGTTGTTCATGGCCACGTCACCCAATGCCGGGGAGGAGAGAGAGGAGTACGTCGATGATCTTGATGCCGATGAACGGGGCGACGAGCCCGCCGAGGCCGTAGACGCCGAGGTTGCGCCGGAGCATCCGGTCGGCCGTCATCGGCCGGTACCGCACGCCCTTAAGTGCGAGCGGCACGAGCGCGACGATGACCAGCGCGTTGAAGACGACCGCGGAGAGGATCGCGGACTCCGGCGACGACAGGTTCATGATGTTGAGCTTGTCGAGGCTCGGGTACGCGACGGCGAACATGGCCGGGATGATCGCGAAGTACTTCGCGACGTCGTTGGCGATCGAGAAGGTCGTCAACGCGCCCCTCGTGATGAGGAGTTGCTTGCCGATCTCCACGATCTCGATGAGCTTGGTCGGGTCGGAGTCCAGGTCCACCATGTTCCCGGCCTCCTTGGCGGCCGAGGTGCCGGTGTTCATGGCCACGCCGACGTCGGCCTGGGCGAGGGCGGGGGCGTCGTTCGTGCCGTCGCCCGTCATCGCGACCAGCTTGCCGCCGGCCTGCTCGCGCTTGATCAGGGCCATCTTGTCCTCGGGCGTGGCCTCGGCGAGGAAGTCGTCCACGCCCGCCTCGTCCGCGATGGCCTTGGCGGTCAGCGGGTTGTCGCCCGTGATCATGACCGTCTTGATGCCCATGCGGCGCAGTTCGTCGAAGCGCTCGCGCATGCCCTCCTTGACGACGTCCTTGAGGTGGATGACGCCGAGGACCCGGGCGCCGTCGGCGTCCTCAAGGGCCACGAGCAGCGGCGTGCCGCCCGCCTGTGAGATCCGGTCGGCCAGTTCTTGCGCGTCCTCGGCGACCTCGCCCCCGCGCTCCTCGACCCAGGCGATGACCGAACCGGTCGCGCCCTTGCGGACCTTGCGTCCGTCGACGTCCACGCCCGACATGCGGGTCTGCGCGGTGAACGGCACCCATTCCGCGCCGGTCAGCTCGCCCTGGTGCCTCTCGCGCAGGCCGTACTTCTCCTTGGCGAGTACGACGATGGAGCGGCCCTCGGGCGTCTCGTCGGCCAGCGAGGAGAGCTGGGCGGCGTCGGCGACCTCGGCCTCTGTGGTGCCGCGCACCGGCAGGAACTCGGCGGCCCGGCGGTTGCCGAGGGTGATGGTGCCGGTCTTGTCGAGCAGCAGGGTCGACACGTCGCCCGCGGCCTCGACGGCCCGGCCGGACATCGCGAGGACGTTGCGCTGGACCAGGCGGTCCATTCCGGCGATGCCGATCGCGGAGAGCAGCGCGCCGATGGTCGTCGGGATGAGGCAGACGAGCAGCGCCGTCAGGACGATGAGCGAGGTCTGGTCGTCGGCCCCCGCGTAGATGGCGAAGGGCTTGAGGGTGACGACGGCGAGCAGGAAGACGATGGTGAGGGACGCGAGGAGGATGTTCAGCGCGATCTCGTTGGGCGTCTTCTGGCGGGCCGCGCCCTCGACGAGGTTGATCATGCGGTCGATGAAGGTCTCGCCGGGCTTCGTCGTGATCTTGATGACGACGCGGTCGGAGAGCACCCTCGTACCGCCGGTGACGGCGGAGCGGTCGCCGCCGGACTCGCGGATGACGGGGGCCGATTCGCCGGTGATGGCGGACTCGTCGACGGAGGCCACGCCCTCGACGACGTCTCCGTCGCCGGGGATGATGTCGCCCGCCTCGCAGACGACGCAGTCGCCGACGCGCAGTTCGGTGCCGGGCACCGGCTCCTCGGTGTCGCCGGTCAGGCGGCGGGCGACGGTGTCGGTCTTGGCCTTGCGCAGGGTGTCGGCCTGCGCCTTGCCGCGGCCCTCGGCGACGGCTTCGGCGAGGTTGGCGAAGACCGTGGTCAGCCAGAGCCAGGCGGTGATCGCCCAGCCGAACCAGTCCCCCGGGTCCAGAGCCGCGAGGGCGGTGGTGACCACCGAGCCGATCAGGACGACGAACATCACCGGGGACTTGACCATCAGGCGCGGGTCCAGCTTGCGCAGGGCGTCCGGCAGCGACTTGAGCAGCAGGGCCGGGTCGAAGAGGCCCGCGCCGACCCGGGCGTCGTCGGCGCCGCGGTGGCCGGTGGGGGCGTCCTGGTGAGGGGCGCGGTCCGCGGTGGCGACCGGCCCCCCGTCCCGGTCGGTCTTGTGCGGGTCGTTCTTGTGCGGGTCGGTCTTGTGCAGCTCAGTGCTCATGACGCCAGCCCTTCGGCGAGCGGTCCCAGCGCGAGCGCGGGGAAGTAGGTCAGTCCGGTGATGATCATGATCGCGCCGACGAGGAGACCGCTGAAGAGCGGCTTCTCGGTGCGCAGGGTGCCCGCGGTGGCGGGGATCGGCCGCTGTTCGGCCAGTGAGCCCGCGAGGGCCAGGACGAACACCATCGGCAGGAAGCGGCCGAGCAGCATCGCGATGCCGATCGTGCTGTTGAACCACTGGGTGTCGGCGTTCAGGCCCGCGAAGGCCGAGCCGTTGTTGTTGGCCCCGGAGGTGTAGGCGTACAGGATCTCGGAGAAGCCGTGCGCGCCGGAGTTGGTCATCGAGTGGCCCGGTGTGGGCAGGGCCATCGCGACGGCGGTGAAGCCGAGGACCAGCGCGGGGGTGACGAGGATGTAGCAGGCCGCCAGCTTGATCTGGCGGGTGCCGATCTTCTTGCCCAGGTACTCCGGTGTGCGGCCGACCATCAGGCCCGCGATGAACACCGCGATGATCGCCATGATGAGCATGCCGTAGAGGCCGGAGCCGACGCCGCCGGGCGCGATCTCGCCGAGCTGCATGCCGAGCATCTGCAGGCCGCCGCCGAAGCCGGTGTAGGAGGAGTGGAAGGAGTTGACGGCGCCGGTCGAGGTGAGCGTGGTGGCCACCGCGAAGATCGACGATCCGGCGATCCCGAACCGGTTCTCCTTGCCCTCCATGGCCCCGCCCGCCAGGTCGTGGGCCGGGGCGCCGTGGTGGAACTCGGTCCACATCATCAGCGCGGTGAAGCCGATCCAGATCGTCGCCATCGTGGCGAGGATCGCGTAACCCTGCCGGAGCGAGCCGACCATCTTGCCGAAGGTCCGGGTGAGCGCGAAGGGGATCAGCAGGATCAGGAAGATCTCGAAGAGGTTGGAGAGCGGGCCGGGGTTCTCGAAGGGGTGGGCGGAGTTGGCGTTGAAGTAGCCGCCGCCGTTGGTGCCCAGCTCCTTGATGACCTCCTGCGAGGCGACCGCGCCGCCGTTCCACTGCCGCGCGCCTCCGGTGAACTGGCCGACCTCGTGGATGCCGGAGAAGTTCTGGATGGCGCCGCAGGCGACCAGGACGAGCGCGCCGACCACGGAGATCGGGAGCAGGATGCGGACGGTGCCGCGCACCAGGTCGGCCCAGAAGTTGCCGAGTTCACCCGTGCGGGAGCGTGCGAAGCCGCGTACGAGGGCCACCGCGACGGCGATGCCCACGGCCGCCGAGACGAAGTTCTGCACGGCGAGGCCGCCGGTCTGCACGACGTGGCCCATGGCCTGTTCGCCGCCGTACGACTGCCAGTTGGTGTTCGCCACGAAGGACGCGGCGGTGTTGAACGCCTGGTCCGGGTCGATGGACCGGAAGCCGAGCGAGCCCGGCAGCGAGCCCTGGAGCCGCTGCAGCAGGTAGAGGAAGAGGACGCCGACCGCCGAGAAGGCGAGGACACCGCGCAGGTACGCGGGCCACCGCATCTCGGTGTCGGGGTCGGCGCCGATGGCCTTGTAGATCCACTTTTCGACGCGAAGGTGCTTCTTCGAACCGTAGACGCGGGCCATGTGGTCGCCGAGCGGGCGGTGTGCCAGACAGAGTGCCGCGATCAGGGCGAGCAGCTGGAGCACACCGGCGAGGACGGGGCTCATATCCGTACCTAGAACCTCTCCGGAAAGACGAGGGCGAGGACGAGATAGCCCAGGAGGGCGACGGCCACGACGAGGCCGACGATGTTCTCGGCGGTCATAGCTTGGTCACCCCCTTGGCGACGAGTGCCACCAGCGCGAAGACCGCGATCGTGGTGGCGACGAAGGCCATGTCGGCCATCGTGGGCTCCTGACGGAAGAACGGAAGAGACGGGGAACTGCTTGATCGGACGATTAGAGGTAAGCGCCCGATCGGCCGCATCCGTCTTCCGTTGACGCCCTCCATACGGCGTCGGCGGACCTCTTGACGGGTCTCTTACGATCTGCTGCCGCTGACCGGTAAAAGAGCCCTGACCTGGACCGCTACGCCTTCGGCTCGGCGTGCCAGGTGTGGCCCGTCGTCACGTCCACGTGGTCGGGGACCTCGTCGTGGCGGTCGCCGACCGTCGGGGTGCCGGTGGGTTCGAAGAGCAGGATCCGGGCGCCGTCCGGGGCGTAGGGCCGGTGCTCGGTGCCGCGCCGGACGGTGAAGACCGAGCCCCGCGCCAGCGTCACCCTGCGCTCCCCCGCCGGTTCGCGCAGGTCGATGTGGAGCTCGCCGCCGAGGACGAGGAAGAACTCGTCGGTGTCGTCGTGGACGTGCCAGACGTGCTCGCCCTCGACCTTGGTGACGCGGACGTCGTAGTCGTTGACGGAGGTGACGATGCGGGGGCTCCACAGGGCGTCGAAGGAGGCGAGGACGTGGTCCAGGGAGACGGGCTCACTGACGGGTTCACTGACGGGTTGACTGACCGCTTCACTGTTCATGGAGTGATCTTCCGGCGTGCGGCGCCACCCCCACGAGTGCTAGAAATCGCGCATGCCGCAAGAATCCTCGCAACCATCGGCGGGCAGGCCCAGGCACCGCGTCGTGGTCGTCGTCGACGAAGGCACCAACCCCTTCGAAGTCGGCGTCGCCACGGAGGTGTTCGGTCTGCCGCGTCCCGAACTCGGCCTGGACGAGGCCCTGTACGAGCTCGTGCTCTGCACCACCGGGCCCCGAGTGCGGATGAACCACGGGTTCTTCCATCTCACCGGCGTGCCCGGACTCGACGCGGCGGAGACGGCCGACACCCTGATCATGCCGGGCCGTCCCGACAACTCCGTGCCGCGCGCTCCCGCTGTGCTCGACGCCGTCCGGCGCGCCCACGCGCGCGGCGCCAGGATCATGAGCTTCTGCACCGGCGCCTTCGCGCTCGCCGAGTCCGGCATCCTCGACGGACGCCGGGCAACCACCCACTGGCAGTGGGCACAGGCCTTCAGGGAACGCTTTCCGGCCGTACGGCTCGAACCGGACGTGCTCTTTGTGGACGACGGCGACATCCTCACCGCGGCGGGCAGCGCGGCCGCGCTCGATCTGAGCCTGTACGTGGCGCGCGCCGACTTCGGCGCCGAGGTCGCCAACTCCGTGAGCAGGCGCCTCGTCTTCGCGGCCCACCGGGACGGGGGGCAGCGGCAGTTCGTGGAGCGGCCCGTTCCACAGGTGCGGGACGAGTCCCTCGCGCCGCTGCTCGCCTGGGCGCAGGAGCGGCTCGCCGAGCCCCTCACCGTGGCGGGGCTCGCGGCCCGCGCCGGGGTCAGCCCCGCGACCCTGCACCGCCGCTTCCAAGCACAGCTCGGCACCACACCGCTCGCCTGGCTCACCGGCGAGCGCGTGACGCTGGCCTGCCGACTCATCGAACGCGGCGAGGAACGCCTCGACGTGGTCGCGCACCGCAGCGGTCTGGGCACCGCGGCCAATCTGCGCGCCCGGCTGCGCCGCGAGACGGGTCTCAGCCCGTCCGGCTACCGGCGCAGGTTCGGCCCCCGGGTGCCCGCGGCGGCTGGCCGGATCGCGGCTGCCGCCACGGCCCGGACCCCGTGAAGACTGGGCCTCCCTCACGCACCGGGCACCGCCGCCCACCGCGCCCACGCCACCGAGCAGAGGCGGACCGCCATGCCGAACGGAGCGCAGATCCTGATCAACGGCCTCGTGGACGGGGGCGTCCGCGTGTGCTTCGCCAACCCCGGCACCTCCGAGATGCACTTCGTGGCCGCACTCGACGAGGAGCCCCGGCTGCGGCCCGTGCTGTGCCTCTTCGAGGGCGTCGCGACGGGCGCCGCCGACGGGTACGGGCGGATGACGGGACGCCCCGCCTGCACCCTGCTGCACCTGGGCCCCGGCCTCGCGGGCGGCCTGGCGAACCTGCACAACGCGCGGCGGGCCGCGACGCCCCTGATCAACGTGGTCGGCGACCACGCCCTGCACCACAAGCGGCTCGACGCGCCCCTGGAGTCCGACATCGGGGCGCTGGCCCGCACGGTGTCGGCCTGGACGCGGCGTACGTACTACGCCTCGGAGCTCGCCGGTGACGTCGCGGCCGCCGTCGCCGCCGCGACCGGGCCGCCCGGCGCCGTCGCGACGCTCGTCGTGCCCGCCGACGTGTCCTGGTCGCAGGCGGCCGATCCGCCCGCCGCCGCGCCTCCCGCCCCGGCGCGGCGCGGCCTCGTCTCCGTGGACGCCGTGACGGGTGCGGCGGCGGCGCTGCGGTCCGGCGAGGACACCGCCCTGCTGCTCGGCGGCGCGGCCGCGCGCGGCGCGGGACTCGCGGCCGCGGGGCGGATCGCCGGGGCGACGGGGGCGAAGCTGCTGTGCGAGACCTTTCCCGCGCGCCTGGAGCGGGGCGCGGGACGCCCCGCCGTCGAGCGGCTCGCCTACCTCGGCGCGGGCGCGGCGCGCCAACTCGCGGGCGTGCGGCACCTGGTGCTTGCCGGGGCCGCGTCGCCGGTCACCTTCTTCGCCTACCCGGGGCAGCGCGGGTCGCTGGCCCCCGAGGGAGGCACGGTGCACACGCTCGCGACCGGCCCGGAGGACGTGACGGCGGCGCTCGAAGGGCTCGCCGAAGTGGTCGGGCCCGGCGCGAAGTCCGTACGGCAGGAGGCCGTCAGGCCCGCGCTGCCCACGGGTGAGCTGACCGCCGAGTCGGCGGCCGCCGTGCTCGGGGCGCTGCTTCCGGAGGACGCCGTGGTCGTGGACGAGGCCAACACCTCCGGTCTGTGGCTGCCCGGCGCGACCGCGGGCGCGCCGCCGCACGACTGGCTGACGCTGACCGGCGGGGCGATGGGGCAGGGCCTGCCGCTCGCGGTGGGCGCGGGGGTGGCCTGCCCGGACCGGCCCGTGCTCGCGCTGGTCGGGGACGGGGCCTCGATGTACACGTTGCAGGCGCTGTGGACGCAGGCCCGCGAGGGGCTCGACGTGACGACGGTCGTCTTCGACAACGGCTCGTACGCGATCCTGAACCTGGAGCTCGGCGCGGTCGGCGCGGCGGCGGGCGGGGCGCGGGCGCACCGGCTCCTTGACCTGTCCGGACCGTCCCTCGACTTCGTCGCGCTGGCGCGCGGCATGGGGGTGCCGGGCGAACGGGCCGCGACGGCCGAGGAGTTCGCGGCCCTCCTGAAGCGCGGCTTGGCGGAACCGGGCCCGTTCCTGATCAGCTGCACGGTACCGCCGCTGGCATAGGGGCCGAAGGTTTCTCTGCTCAGCTTTCGCCGTCCCACACGGCCCCGTGGCGGCGATGCGCGTCCGTCAGCCCGTCCCGGAAGAACTTCTCGTAGTACTCCACCTCCACGTGGTGGACCTGGAGCCACACCCCGGGCACGTGGATCGCGTCCGTGTGCGCCGGGAAACGGCCGTGCGTGTCGTGGATGTACGTGCAGATGTCGCGGGTGCAGGCGATGACTTGGTCCTCGTACGCGCTCGCCTCCGCCAGGTACCGCCGGCCGTACGCCTCCTTGTAGATGCGGGCGAAGACGTCCTTGTCGCCGTAGGTGCCGCCGGGGCCGAACTTGGCCCGGATGACGGAGTCGACCGCCGCCGCCATGGTGCGGTGCGCGGGCGGGCACGCCGCCTGGATGAGGGGCTCGCCCGTCGGCGATGTGAGGCCGACGGGGTGGGAGCGCAGGGCCGCGTACCTGGGGAGCGGGACGTGCCAGCGCCACAGGTCCGGCAGCCGCCAGCGCGGGGTGACGAAGGAGAAGCCGAGCATTTGGCCGTAGGCACGGGAGAACTTCGGGTCGCCCAGGGCGATCTGGGGGTTGATGGACGCGTGGATCCAGGCGCCGAGGCCCATTGCCTCGGCGCTCAGCATCAGGTTCTGCAGGAGCAGGTCCGCCTCGATCTGGGTGCGCATCGGGCCGAGCGCGCCGAGGGGCAGTTTCAGGTCCCCGTTGAGGAAGCCGTCGCGGACCCACTTCCGCACGCCCGCCGGACGGTAGAAGTTGCGGTCGTCGACGAGGGTGGGGCGGGCGTCGTCCGGCTGGGTGAGGAGGTACATCAGGGCGTTGATGTACTGGTGGGAGAGGTCGATGACCGGGAACAGGACCGTCGTTCCGGGCAGGTTGGACAGGAACCGGTTGGAGTCCAGGTAGGCCGGGAAGTCGCGCAGCCCCTCGGTGACGTCGAGGCGGTGGTCCAGGACGCGGACCTTCGCCCGCCGGGCCCGCTCGACCAGGCCGGTCGCGTCGAGGGGCGTGCCGGGTGCCGGGTCAAGCCTGCGCAGGAAGTACGTACCCGTGTCGTTGATCAGGAAGAAGTGCGTGCTTTGCGCGTTGTCGGGGCTGCCCGCGGTGCGGCCCGCCATGTTCATGTTGGGCTTGGCCATGATGGGCTTGCCGTCGCGCGGGTCGTCGAAGGGCCGGTCCGGCATGGTCAGTCCGGTGCAGCCGGTCAGCGCGATCAGGACCGCCTCCTCCAGTTCGGAGAGGGGGCGCGGCGCGTGCGGCGAGCGGTAGCTCATCGAGCCCGCGGGGACGGTGGCGCCGCGGCTCACCCGGTGGGTGCGGCGGCGCCAGACCGTCTCCAGGAGAGGCCTCGCGAACAGGTCCGCGAGGCCCGGGTGCCCGGGGTCGTTGTGTCCGGGGTCGCCGTCAGCCGCCCGCACGGGTGCCGCCGTCGCTCATCGGCTGCACCTGCCGCCACGGCGCGAACGCGGTGGCCCCGCGCGGCAGCAGGCCGGCGAGTTCCGGGCAGTGCCGCAGCAGGACGGAGTTCATGCCGCCCTTCTGGACCCAGTCGATGCCGAGCGGGGTGTAGATCTCGGGGCGGAAGTCGACGGTCAGGAAGCGGTCGCTCTGCAGCCGCCGGGTGGCCATCAGGATGAAGATGCGGAAGGCCGTGTCGCTGAAGCCGAAGCCGTGCGGCGGGTTCTCGGCGAACAGGCCGACGACGGTGTCGATCTCGTCGACCGATCCGTAGACGTCTTTCAGGCGGGCGACGGTCGCCGGGTCCTGCGACAGGTCCTCGAACCGGCGGATGCGCGGCTTGTGCAGGCCTTCGCGGAAGTCGTTGTAGCGGGGCACGCCGCGCCTGCGGGTGCGGACCAGGTCGACGACGGAGAGGTCGATGATCTCGCCGTCGCGCTCGAACTGCTGTAGTGCGCGCGGGAAGTTGTTCAGGGTGATCGCGCCGGGGTGGGAGATGCCGAAGGAGTACAGCGTGTCCGCGAGTCCCGTCTTGCGGATGGCGGCCTCGGCGGCGCCGCCCTGGATGTCGCGGAAGCCCAGGGTCTCCAGGCGCTGCCCGAAGTGGTGCTCGCGCATCTCGAAGTCGTCGGGGATCAGCGGGTGCATGCGGTAGACGGTGACGAAGTCCTCCGTCAGGGAGTACGGCGCGCCGTGGTGGTCGGGCAGTGTCTTGGGGATGCCGGTCAGCGAGTGGGATTCGAGCAGCCACAGGCCGAGCTTCTGCAGCCACTTGTCGGGCGGCCCGTCCCAGTTGGTGTGCAGGCCGAGGTCGATGGCCTCGGTGGCGAGGATCGCGGGGGTCCACTCCACCGTGTGGATCTTGGCGATGAGGGCCGATACGACCAGGCGGGCCGTGTGGTAGACGCTCTCCGCGCTCATCGAGGGGTAGGCGTGCCGCAGCGCGTCGCAGACCGCGTTGTGCTCGCGGGCGAAGAGGGTGTGCATGGCGCTGAGCCCCATCCACCAGCTCTCGGCGAAGCCGGTCAGCGGTATGCCGTTCGGGCCGATGGGCAAGTGGCCCTCGTCCAGGCGGAGTTTGGGCCCGCCGTCGGGCTCGCGCAGGAACTTGGCGGTCTGTTCGTTCTCGCCGTACACCTCGGAGCCGTCCCACCAGTGCGACGCGGTGTTGGCGAAGAGGACCGGCGGCTGGTCGCCGGGGAGTTCGATGCCTTCGTTCTCGGCGAACCGCATCACGCGCTCGGCGGGTCCGCCGGGGGTGTTGTGCCAGGTCGTGCCGGGCGGCAGCGGCACCTCGACGGCCTTGCCACCCGCCGGGTGGCGCCGGTGATTGACCCAGTCGTGGACCTGGAACTGGATCCAGGCGGCGGCCAGCACGTTCAGCGAGGTCGCGGGCAGGAAGGTCTCCCGGTACAGGAGTTGGCGGCTGACCGTGACCGGGTTCGGGACGTCGAAGAGGTCGGGGCGGTAGACCGGCTTGAGGTTGCGCCCGAAGGCCGCGCCGACGGCGCCCATCGCGGGCTTGGAGAGGTCGTTGTACGTCCCGTCGTAGGACCGCACGGTACGCAGCTGCTCGTCGAACGTGGGGGGTGCGGGGACGGCCTCGGGCGGCGCCTCGTGCACGTCGGTGTCGATGAGGTTGAAGCGGCGCAGTGCCTTGCGCAGGAGGACGAGGTTGAGCAGGCTCGCCTCCAGCGGCAGCTTGTGCCAGGGCACGTAGCGGTTGAGGAGGCGGAAGGCGGCGCCGACCGGTACGTCGAGCACCTTGTTGCGCAGGGGCTCCTCGGTGACGAAGCGCAGTCCGTGGCGGTGCGCCGCGCTGGCCTCGTAGGCGGACTTGCGGGCGCGGTTGAGGTTGCCGAGCGGACGGAAGTCGTCGGTGGTGAACCACGGGTTGAAGCCGATGACCTCGACGCGGCCGCCCGCGGCCCGCGCCTCGGCGGTGTCGAGGTCCTGGCTGGGGATGGTGAGGGTGGCGACGGGCAGCGCGGGGGCGACGGACTCCAGCCACTCCACGGAGCCGTCCTCGACGGGGGTGCGCTGCTCGTCGACGTAGCGCTGGACGCACAGGTCGAAGACGATGTCGTGGCGGGCGAGGCGGGTCTCCAGCTCGCGGCGCAGGTACTGGGGGTCGCGGCGCTCGGCGCCCGGCCCCGCGGTGAGGCCGTTGCCCGCCGGGCGCAGCAGGTAGCGGACCGGGCCCGCCGGGCCCCACAGGACGGCGCTGCGGCTCCAGTACGTCTCTCCCGCGAGGCTCTTGACGGTGTGCCGGGCGGCGGCCTGGACGTTGCGCCGCATGCGGGTGGCGGTGGCGTAGCCGACGGCCAGGGGGAGTTTGACGAACAGGCCGAGGGCCTTCTTCAGCGGTGTGGTCGCGCCTGCCATGGCCCGCGCGAAGGCGACGAACTCGCGGGCGTCACGGGCGTGCGACACGGGGTGGTTGGTGGCGAGCAGGTCGTGGTTCTCGTCGGCGGAGACCGTCACGCGCACGGCGACGCCGCGCAGATCGGGCGCCCCGTCGGCCTGCCGGATGCCGCTGGCGTTGGAGAGCCGCACGGTCGCGGCGTAGGCCGCTCCCGGCTGGGCGAAGCCGCAGCGCAGGGCGGCGGGGAGGTCGTCGTGGAAGCGCAGCCGGGCGTTCTCCACGCCGAGCGCGGCCTTGGCGTGCAGGGTGCGCTCGATGCCCGCGGCCCCGGCGGCGCGCCGGTTCTTCTCCTGGACCTTCATCAGTTCCTGTGCGAGGCGCTGGAACAGCCGTCGTTCGGCTTCCGGGCTGCCGCCCAGGTAGCGCTCGTAACTCTGCTGCTGTCCGGTGTCGGCCATCGGGCGCCACTTCCTTCGCACGGCTGCTTGCGGGACTGCGTACGGCACAGGGGGGCAGGCAGACGCTACTGGCGGCACCGGCGGCCCGCAGCGGCGGTTCCCGCCTATGTGCGGGAGCGTCCGCGGGCTTCGAACTGGCGGGCGGGCCAGGGCGTTTGGGCCCGTGGGCGGCTTCCGGGCGGGTGCGGAGGGTGGCACCGGGTCCTTCTTTCACACCCCGTGTGAGCTCTCGCTCCTCAGCAGCCCCATGAGCGGGGTGCGCGCGGTGGCCGGGTCCCGACGGGTGGCGGCGGCCCGAGCGCCGTTGAGTTGACGGTGTCCCGGGCCGGTGGTGTGCTCACAAGTCGGGTGTGACAGCGGCGCGTTGTGGGGGACGCCATGCGGGAGGACATCGCCAGGGGGCCGAGCTTCGCGGAGCTGCGCCCGTTCAAGAGCGCCACGGAGGGCGGGCCGGGGCAGCGCACGGTCTTTCCCGTCTACGCGGATCTGGTGGACCTCCTTGCGGCGGAGAAGGGGCTTCCGGCCACGGAGGGTCCGGTGCCGCACACCATGGCGACCTGCGCCGCGTACGCGTACGCGGGGTTCGGGAACGAGGGGGACCCGGGGACCGTCGCCATGATCATGTCGCGGCTCGGCCTGGCGGAGAACCGCTGCCGGGTCTTCGAGCAGCGCGTGGACGCCATGTACATCGCGTCGGCCGCGTATCTGATCCAGGACAAGGACCGGCGCGTGGTGATCCTCTGCTACCGCGGCACCCAGCCCGAGGACATCATCAGCATCCTCACCGACGCGGACGTACGACCGGAGACGCTCGCCGTGGACCTGGCGGGCGAGCGCCACCAGGTGCACGCGGGTTTCTACCGCAACATGCGGGCGACCCGGCACCTGATCATGCAGGCCCTCGCCCGTGCCGCGCGCGGCGAGTCCGTCGACCCCGGTGAGAAGGGCGTGCGCGGCGACGGCATGGAGGCGCTGTACATCACCGGGCACAGCCTCGGCGGCGCGATGGCCGCGCTGATGGGTGTCGCCCTGGTCCACGAGCCCCGGTACGCCCCGATCGCCGACCGGCTGCGGGCCGTCTACACCTTCGGCCAGCCGCTCCTCGGCGGTCCCGGCTTCGCCGACGCCTGCACCCGGGCCACGAACGACCGCGACGAGCACATCCTGCGCGACCGGCTCCTGCGCTACATCTTCGACCGCGACGTGGTGCCCGCCCTGCCGCCCCGGCCGGTCGGCCCCTACGCCCCCTTCGGCCGCGAGTTCCACTACCGCAGGCCGCGCGGTACGGCGGAGGGGGCGCTGGCGTTCGCGGCGGAGACGGCGATCGACGCGGTCTCGCTGCCCGGCGACCTGCTGCGCGGGCAGTTGCGCCGGATGGCGGGCCGCAGGGCGCGGGCGGCCGGGCGCTCGCTGTCCGCGCTCGCCCGCGGGGCGCGGACCGGCGGCTGGTCGGAGGTCCGCGATCCGGGGCTGCACTATCCGCAGATGGACAGTCTCGCGGGGCTCGCGGTGGTGGCGCCCCTGGCGTTCTTCGCGGCCCGCCTCGCGCTGACGCGGTCGATCCCGTTCACGTACTCCTTCGAGGACCACGGTCCGGGCCACTACGTCAACGCGCTTGCTCCGCCGGGGGTGTTGAGCGAGTACGGCGACGTGCGGTGACGGGCGGGCGGTGCGACGGCGGGGAGTCGGCCCGCTACTCGATGAAGGTGCCGTCCACGTACACCCACGCGCCGTCGAGCCGCTCGAAGCCGCTCTTCTCGTGCAGGGAGTCCGGGCGGCCGCCGTCGGTGTAGCGGGCCCGGAAGGTGACCGTGCCGGTGGTGTGGAAGGCGGTGCCCTCGGAGGTCGCCCCGATCTCCAGGCCCGTCCAGCGCAGCGCCGGGTCGAACTCGACGCGGGGCGGCCGGGTGCGCGGGTGCCAGGTGCGCAGCAGATAGCTCTCGTCCCGCACGGCGAAGGCGCTGTAGCGGGAGCGCATCAGCTCTTCGGGGGTGCTCGCGGCGGCCTCGCCCCGGTGCAGCCTGCCGCAGCACTTCTCGTACGACTGGGGGAGCCCGCAGGGGCAGGGCGTGGGGGTGGTGGGGCGTGCGGCGCGTCGGGACATGGCACCCATTCTCACCCGAAGACAGGCCCTCAGGGGGCGAGGATGTCCAGCTCCTCCAGGGCGCCCAGGGCGATCTGCCGGGTCAGCGCCTCCGCGCGGACCGCGTCGCCCTCCCTGACCGCCTCGGCGACCTTGACGTGCAGGGTGACGGCGGGCGGGTCCGGGTCCTCGAACATCACCTGGTGTGCGGTACGGCCGGTCAGGACCTCGGCGACGACGTCGCCCAGGCGGGCGAACATCTCGTTGCCCGAGGCGTTGAGGATGACCCGGTGGAAGGCGACGTCGTGGCGGAGGTAGCCCTCCAGCTGGTGTCCGCGCGAGTGGGCGACCATGCCGAGTGCGCACTCGGTGAGCTCGGCGCACTGCGCCGCGGTGGCGTGCCGGGCGGCGAGCCCCGCGGCGACCGGCTCGACCGCGGACCGCAGGACGGTGAGCGAGCGCAGTTGCCGGGCCCGGTCGGCGCCGGCCAGGCGCCACCGGATGACCTGGGGGTCGTAGACGTTCCACTCGTCGGTGGGCAGCACGGTCACGCCCACCCGGCGGCGGGACGCGACCAGGTGCATGGATTCAAGGACCCGGACCGCCTCCCGCATCACGGAGCGTGACACCTCGAAGCGCTGAGACAGCTCGTCGGTGCGCAACACGCTGCCCGGCGGGTACTCGCCTGCGGTGATGGCGGGCCCGAGGCTTTCCAGTACGCGGGAGTGCAGCCCTCGGGCCTGTGCGGTCATGGCGGAAGCCTACGAGGAGCATCACCCGAACAATAAGTCAGACTTTTATGTCACAGGCTCTTGAATTCGTCAGACCTAATGGGTTTCAGTGACGTGAACAACCACCGATGTCGATGAAGACAGCGAGGCAGGCAGCCATGAGCACCCCCCACGTCGTCGTAGTCATGGGCGTGGCAGGAACCGGCAAGACCACGATCGGCCCCCTGCTCGCGGACCGGCTCGGCGTTCCCTACGCCGAAGGCGACGACTTCCACCCGCCGGAGAACATCCGGAAGATGTCCGCGGGCACGCCGCTCACCGACGACGACCGGTGGCCCTGGCTCGACGCGATCGGCGCCTGGGCGCACGGGCGGGCCGGGCTCGGCGGGGTGGTCAGCAGCTCGGCGCTGAAGCGGAGCTATCGGGACCGGCTGCGGGGCGCCGCTCCCGGTGTCGTCTTCGTGCACCTGACCGGTGACCGGGCCCTGATCGAGGACCGGATGTCGCATCGGCAGGGGCATTTCATGCCGACCGCGCTGCTCGACTCGCAGTTCGCCACGTTGCAGCCTCTCGGCTCGGACGAGGCGGGTGTCGGCGTCGATGTCGCCGGGTCCCCCGAGGAGATTGCCGACCGGGCCGTCGAGGCGCTCGGTCGTCTTGGCTGAGCGCTCCCGCCGGTAGTTCGTTGACTGCGGGCCGCTTGTGGCTGGTCGCGGCCACGCGGCGGAGCCGCACATGTCGCAGTCCCGCGCCCCTACGGGGCGCACCCCGCACCCCGTACCACGTACAAGGAAAGCACCGTGACTCATCTCAGCGTCGAGATGCTGGCAGCGGCCCCCGCCGAACCGATCACCTCGGCGGGCCATGCCCAGCTGGGGATCGCCGTCCTCGCGGGCATCGCCGTCATCGTCCTGCTCATCACCAAGTTCAAGCTGCACGCGTTCCTCGCGCTGACCGTCGGGTCGCTGGCGCTCGGGGCCTTCGCGGGCGCGCCGCTCGACAAGGCCATCGCCAGCTTCACCCGCGGGCTCGGCGACACCGTCGCGGGCGTCGGCGTGCTCATCGCGCTCGGCGCGATCCTCGGCAAACTGCTCGCCGACTCCGGCGGCGCCGACCAGATCGTCGACACGATCCTGGCCAAAGCGGGTGGGCGCGCGATGCCCTGGGCGATGGTCCTCATCGCCTCGGTGGTCGGACTCCCGCTCTTCTTCGAGGTCGGCATCGTGCTGCTGATCCCGGTCGTCCTGATGGTCGCCAAGCGCGGCAACTACTCGCTGATGCGGATCGGCATCCCGGCTCTCGCCGGTCTCTCCGTGATGCACGGGCTGATCCCGCCGCATCCGGGGCCGCTCGTCGCGATCGACGCGGTCAAGGCCAACCTCGGCGTCACGCTCGCCCTCGGCGTCCTCGTCGCGATCCCGACGGTGGTCATCGCCGGGCCGGTGTTCTCCAAGGTGGCGGCGCGGTGGGTGGATGTGCCCGCGCCCGAGAAGATGATCCCGCAGCGCGCCTCGGAGGAGCTGGAGAAGCGCCCGGGGTTCGGTGTCACGGTCGCCACCGTGCTGCTGCCCGTCGTCCTGATGCTGGCCAAGGCACTGGTGGACATCGTGGTCGACGACCCCGGGACCACCGTGCAGCGCGTCTTCGACGTCATCGGCTCCCCGCTGATCGCCCTGCTCGCGGCCGTCATCGTCGCCATGTTCACACTGGGCCGGGCGGCCGGGTTCACCAAGGACCGGCTCTCCACGACCGTCGAGAAGTCGCTCGCGCCGATCGCGGGCGTGCTGATGATCGTGGGCGCGGGCGGCGGCTTCAAGCAGACGCTCATCGACGTCGGCGTGGGCCAGATGATCCTGGACTTCTCCAAGGACTGGTCGATCCCGGCGCTGCTCCTGGCCTGGCTGATCGCGGTGGCCATCCGGCTCGCCACGGGTTCCGCGACGGTCGCGACGATCTCCGCGGCCGGTCTCGCGGCGCCGCTCGCCGCCGACATGTCGACGGCGCACACGGCCCTGCTGGTGCTCGCCATCGGTGCCGGTTCGCTGTTCTTCTCGCACGTCAACGATGCCGGGTTCTGGCTGGTGAAGGAGTACTTCGGGCTGGACGTCGGTCAGACGGTGAAGACGTGGTCGGTGATGGAGACGATCATCTCCGTGGTGGCGGGCGGTCTTGTGCTGATCCTGTCGCTGATCATCTAGCGCGCCGTCTCCCCGGGGCTCCGCCCCGGACCCCGCTCCTCAATCGCCGGAGGGGCTGATTTTGGGGCTCACGTCCCCGACGCCTTCTCGAGCTGGAACGCCTCGTTGCCCAGGCCGATCCTGGCGTGGGCCTCGGGGTTCCTGGCCCGCAGGGACGCCCCGTAGACCACGCCGATCACGGCCGCCAGCAGGATGATCCCGGGAAGTGCCCAGCTGAGGGCCGAGTCGGGGCCCGCGCCCACCAGGACGTCGAAGTCCTTGACCGTGTAGCCCGCGATGACGAGCAGGCCTGCCGCGGCGAGCGCCGAGGCGGCGATGCGCCAGGCCTGGGCGCGGGCGGCGCCCCTGCGGGCGAAGAAGACGATCACGGCGACGGACGCGGTGGCCATCAGGAGGATCACGCCGAGCGCGCCGATGTTGCCGCCCCAGGTGAACAGGTGCAGGACGGGCGCGGTCGGGTCGCCCGCCGTGCCGTCGTCCGCGACGGCGAACGCGATGACGACGATCACCGAGACCACGGTCTGCAACAGGGAACCGGTGCCGGGGGCGCCGGTGGAGGTGTTGGTGCGGCCGAACGCGGCGGGCAGCAGCCTCTCGCGGCCCATCGCGAAGGCGTAGCGCGCCACGACGTTGTGGAAGCTGAGGATCGCCGCGAACATGCCGGTCACGAACAGCATATGAAGGACGTCGGTGAAGGTGCCGCCGAGCCGGGACTCGGTGAGGCCGAAGAGCAGTCCCGCGCTCTGCTCCCGCGCCGCGGGAACGATGCCGGACGGGCCCGCCGCGACCGTGAGCGCCCAGGAGCTGAGGGCGAAGAAGACCGCGACGAACCCCACCGCGAAGAACATCACGCGGGCCACCACGACCTGCGGGCGGCTGGTCTCCTCGGCGTACACGGGGGCCTGTTCGAAGCCGGTGAACGCCGCGATGCAGAAGCAGAGGGACGTGGCGACGCCCGCGCCGGTGAGCGTGTCCGGATTGAACGCGTGCAGCGAGAGGCCCTCCTTGCCCGGGTCGACGACGGCCGCGATGTCGAAGATGACGACGAGCGCCACCTCGACGATGAGCAGGACGCCGAGCACGCGCGCGTTGAGGTCGATCTTCAGCCAGGCGAGGACGGCGACGAGGGCCACGGTGCCGAGCGCCGGGATCCACCAGGCGACGTCGACCTCGAAGTACGTCTTCAGGAGCCCGGACACCTCGAAGCCGAGCAGGCCGTACAGACCGGCCTGGAGGGCGCTGTAGGCGACGAGGGCGACCAGCGCGGCGCCCGCGCCCGCGGTGCCGCCGAGGCCGCGGGATATGTACGCGTAGAAGGCGCCCGCGTTGTGCACGTGCCGGCTCATCTCGGCGTACCCGAGGCTGAAGAGCGCGAGGACGACGCCGAGGACGAGGAAGAGCAGGGGCTGCCCGACGACGCCCATCACGCCGTACGTGGTGGGCATGACACCGGCGACGACCATCAGGGGGCCGGTCGCGGCGAGCACGGAGAGCAGCAGGCCCGCGGTGCCGAGGCGGCCCGCGCGCAGCGCCCGCTCCTGGCCCTTGTACGTGCTGATCCCGTCGCTCGGGCTCGAACTTCCCGTCGCCATGGCGCGGTTGTCCTTTCGAAGGTACTGATCGGGGGCGGCTGGTCAGGGCCCCTGGTCAGGACGGCTGGTCAGGAGGGGCCGAGCGCGGTGGCCCGCGCGGCGGTGAACGCCTCGCCGGGGTCCCGGTCCGGGTACGACCAGGGGGCCGGGGTCGCGTGCCGTCCGATGCGGCGGAAGAGCGCGGCGGCTTCGGCCGTCCTGCCCTCGCAGGACGTCGCGTGGGCAAGGAAGTTGAGGTCGACGAGGCGGCGGGGGCGGCCCGGGCCGTCGGGCGTCTCGCCCGCGAGCCACCGGTCGAAGGCGGCCATGACACCGCGGGCGCGCCGCCCGGCCCAGTGCCCGGACGCGGCGGGGTCGGCGGACTCAAGGCCCGCGGTGGCGAGGACGCGGTAGCGCTCGGCGTGCGCGACGACGGGCAGGACCGCGAGGGGTGAGTCGGCGGGCGCCTGTTCGGCGGCCCAGGCCGCGAAGTCGTACACCTCGTGCAGCGGGTCCTGACCGGCGCCGGGGCGCCGTTCGGCGAGCCGGGCGACCATCAGGTGATGGGCGTGGTGGTGCTCGGGATGGCGGTGGCGGACCTCGTCGAAGAGGCGTACGACGTCCTCCTCACGGCCCAGCGAGCGTTCGAGCAGGAGGAGGGCGAGCCAGGGCGTCGGGTCGGCGGGGACGCGTGCGGCGGCCTCGCGGCACCGCTCGCGCACCGTGTCCGCACGCTGCTTGCCGCGCAGCGCCTTGTGCACGGCGGCGAAGGCGAGCAGCACCTCGGCGTCGTGGCTCTCGGGTTCGGCGAGCCGCCAGTCGCGCGCCCAGGCGGTGGTGGTGGGCTCTTGCCCGAGGACGTCGAAGCGGTGCCCCCTGCGGTCCCAGTCGTCGCCGGTCGCGGCGAGCAGCGCACGGGCCGCGGCCCAGCGGCCCTGCGCCAACGCGGACCGGGCAGCGGTGAGTTCGGCGTCGTCGAGTGCGGCGTCGAAGGTGTGCCCGGTGACTCTTCTGCGCGAACGGCCCAGTGGGGGTGGGGGTGGTGACACCGCGGGACGTCCTCCCCGGCGCGGCTTGCATACGGATGATCACGCACAGCAAAGCGGTAGGCACCACTCCGCGTCAAGGCCCGACGGCGGCGCCACAGCGGCGCCGCCCTTCACCAACTCACCTCACCATCCGCACACTTCACCCTTCACCTGGGCGAATTCTGTACGCGGACCCAGTACGCGGACCCAGTACGCGGACCCAGTACGCGGACCCAGTACGCGGACCCAGTACGCGGACCCAGTACGCGGAATCAGTCCACCGCGCGTGCGGCGGCGCGGCCCGCCGTGCGTCCGGAGAAGAGGCAGCCGCCGAGGAAGGTGCCCTCAAGGGAGCGGTAGCCGTGGACTCCGCCGCCACCGAACCCGGCGGCCTCCCCGGCCGCGTACACGCCGGGCAGGGGCTGTCCGCCCTCGGTCAGGACCCGCGAGGAGAGGTCCGTCTCCAGGCCGCCGAGGCTCTTGCGGGTGAGGATGTTGAGGCGCACGGCGACGAGCGGGCCCGCCGCGGGGTCGAGGATGCGGTGCGGGGCGACCGCGCGGATGAGCCGGTCGCCGAGGAACTTGCGGGCGCCGCGGATGGCCGTCACCTGGAGATCCTTGGTGAAGGGGTTGGCGATCTCGCGGTCGCGCGCGGCGAGGGTGCGACGCAGGGCTGCCTCGTCGATGAGGGGCTCCTTGGTGAGCGCGTTCATGCCGCGCACCAGGGCGCCGAGCTCCTTCTCGACGACGAAGTCGGCGCCCTGGTCCATGAACGCCTTGACGGGGCCCGGTACGTCGGCCCGCGCCCGGTCGATGACGCCGCGCACCGATTTGCCGGTGAGGTCGGGGTTCTGTTCCGACCCGCTGAGGGTGAACTCCTTGCCGATGATGCGCTGGTTGAGCACGAACCACGTGTAGTCGTACCCGGTCTTCATGATGTGGTCGAGGGTGCCGAGCGTGTCGAAGCCGGGGAAGAGCGGCACGGGCAGGCGGTCGCCGCGCGCGTCCAGCCACAGGGACGAGGGGCCCGGCAGGATGCGGATGCCGTGCCGCTCCCAGATGGGGTTCCAGTTCTCGATGCCCTCGGTGTAGTGCCACATCCGGTCGCGGTTGATGAGGTGCGCGCCGGTCTCCTCGGCGATGCCGAGCATCTTGCCGTCCACGTGCGCGGGCACCCCGGAGATCATCTTCTCGGGCGGGCTGCCGAGCCGCTCGGGCCAGTGGGCACGTACGAGGTCGTGGTTGCCGCCGATGCCGCCCGAGGTGACGATCACCGCCTGGGCCCGGTACTCGAAGGCGCCGGTCACCACGCGGCTGCTGGCCTTGCCCCGCTCGACGGCCGAGGGTTCGAGGACCTCGCCGGTGACCGTGTCGACCGTGCCCGCGCTGCGCGAGAGCCCCGTGACGCGGTGCCGGAACTTGAACTGGACGAGGCCGCGCGCCGCCCCGGCGCGCACCCGCCGGACGAACGGCGCGAGCAGCCCGGGGCCGGTCCCCCAGGTGATGTGGAAGCGCGGCACCGAGTTCCCGTGGCCCTGCGCGTCGTAGCCGCCGCGCTCGGCCCACCCGACCACCGGGAAGAACCGCACACCCTGCCCGTGCAGCCAGGACCGCTTCTCACCGGCCGCGAAGTCGACGTACGCCTCGGCCCACTTGCGCGGCCAGTGGTCCTCCGGACGGTCGAACCCCGCCGTGCCCATCCAGTCCTGGAGGGCGAGCGCGTGCGAGTCCTTGATCCGCAGCCGCCGCTGCTCCGGCGAGTCGACGAAGAAGAGCCCGCCGAAGGACCAGAACGCCTGGCCGCCGAGCGACTGCTCGGGCTCCTGGTCGACGAGGATGACCCGGCGTCCCGCGTCGACGAGCTCCGCGGTCGCCGCGAGTCCGGCGAGCCCCGCCCCGATCACGATCACATCTGCGTCGTACGCCATAGAGCTCGTCCTCCTCGACAGGGTCCCGCAAAGTTACCGACCGGTCAGATCCCGGACGGGCTCTCAGATCCTGAACAGCCGAGTGACGCACGTCAACCGACAGAGCGGGGGAACCCGTCAAGATCCGGGGAGCGGCGCGCGGGGATCGCCGCTATCGTCGGCCAAGTCTCGCTTTGCCACCCCGGCTTGGTTCCTCCTCCCCCACCCACAGGTATGTGACGTGTCGGTCCTGGTACTCGCCCTCGCCGTCGGCGCCGCCTGCTGCCTCGGCCTCGGCTTCGTGCTCCAGCAGAACGTGGCGCGCAAGGCGCCGCTGAGCGACTTCCTCTCGCTGCGGCTCCTGCTCGACCTGGTGCGGGTGCCGCGCTGGCTGGCCGGGATCGGCCTGATGGTGTGCGGCATGGTGCTCGGCGCGCTGGCTCTGGGCCGCGGGGAGATCTCCTTCGTCGAGCCGCTGCTCGCCACCCAGCTGCTGTTCGCCCTCGCGCTCTCCCGCCATCAGACCGGGCAGCCGCTCGGCCGTCAGGGGTGGGCGGGCCTGCTGCTGCTCGCGGGCGGGGTCACGGCGTTCATCGTGGCGGGCGAGCCGCGCGGCGGCACCGCGGTGACCAGCCCGCTGCGGCACTGGCTCATCGTCGGCGTGATGGTGGGCGTGGCGCTGCTCCTGACGGCGTACGCGAAGAAGTCCCGCCTCGGGGCGGCGCCGGTGCTCCTCGCGGTCGCGGCGGGGCTCCTCTACGGCGTGCAGGACTCGCTGACCCGGGTGACGGGTGACCGGTTCGCCGAGGGCGGGCTCGCGGAGGTCCTCACGGGGTGGCAGCCGTACGGGGTGCTCGTCCTCGGCGTCGTGGGTCTTGTCCTGGTGCAGAGCGCCTTCGAGGCGGCGCCGCTGCGGATGTCGCTGCCCGCGCTGACGGCCGCGCAGCCGCTCGCGGGGATCGCCTGCGGCGTGGGGTTCCTCGGCGACCGGCTGCGGACCGACA
The DNA here is from genome assembly GCF_040646035.1 of Streptomyces sp. NPDC046465. Classification (NCBI taxonomy): domain Bacteria; kingdom Bacillati; phylum Actinomycetota; class Actinomycetes; order Kitasatosporales; family Streptomycetaceae; genus Streptomyces; species Streptomyces sp. NPDC046465. Next base: position 163,995 of record NZ_JBEYZK010000018.1, on the reverse strand, counting down.
CGGGGGCCCTGGCCTGGGAGGCGGCGGGGCTCGCGGCGATCGTGGCGGGGGTGGTGCTGCTCGGGATGCACCCGGCGATGCCCGGGGCTGGGCGCGGGCCTGTGGGGCGGGAGCAGCTGGATCGGTGCTGAGGGGTGAGCGCCGTCCTGTCACCGGCTTCGCCGAGTTCGTCCTCAATCGCCGGACAGGCTTGATAGTCCGCCGGGACGGGCTTGATGCGCGGGTAGCGCCTTCGTCAGTTGCTTAATAATGGCCAGCATTACAATGGGGTCATGGCCCGAACCTCTGGTCCCGAGACACGCGAGAAGCTCCTCCGCGCCGGCGAGGAGGTCTTCGCCGCGCAGGGTGTGGACGGCGCCCAGCTGCGGGACATCGTCCGGCTCGCCGGGCAGAGCAATCCGTCCGCCGTGCAGTACCACTTCGGCTCGCGCGGCGGGCTGCTCGACGCCGTGATGGCGGAGCGCCAGCGCCGTACGGAGCAGGTGCTCACCGCCGAACTCGAACGCGCCGGGGAGGCCGCGGCCGGTCTGCGCGAGCTGCTCACCGCCCTGGTGAACGCCGAGGCCACCGAGTTGCGCACCGACCGCGGACGCCGCTGCCTGCGCATCTCCGCCCAGCTCAGCCACGAGAGCGGGGTCCGCACCCGCACCCCGCACCCCACCATCGACGGCACCGTCTACTGGACGCTGATCGGACGGCTCGAAGACCGCGTGGCCCACCTGGCGCCCGGACTCCCGGAGCCGCTGCGCCTCGAACGGCTCGATCTCGCGCTCACCCTGATCGGCGCCGCCCTGGGCGACCGCGCCCGTCAGTATCTGGCGGGGGCCACCCCGCTGACCGGCGAGGAGCTCTTCCTCGCCGACCTCGTCGAGACCACCGCGGCGCTGCTGCGGGCCCCGCACCCCACCCCTGGAGACCCCTCATGACCCAGCACGACCTCACCGGCCGGACCGTCATCATCACCGGCGCCGCGCGCGGGCTCGGCGCCGAGGCGGCGCGTCAGGCCGTCGCCGCCGGGGCCCACGTCGTCCTCACCGACGTGCTCGACGACGAGGGCCGGGCCACCGCCGCCGAGCTGGGCGACCGCGCCCGCTTCACGCACCACGACGTGACGTCCGAGGAGGACTGGCGGCGCGTCGCCGACTTCGCGGTCGCGGAGTTCGGCGCCATCCACGGCCTGGTGAACAACGCCGGGATAGCCACCGGCCAGTTCCTGGAGTCGGAGTCCGTCGAACACTTCCGCAAGGTCCTCGACATCAACCTCACCGGCGTGTTCATCGGCATGAAGACCGTCGTGCCCGCAATGAAGGAGGCCGGGGGCGGCTCGATCGTCAACATCTCCTCCGCCGCGGGCCTGATGGGCCTCGCGCTCACCGCCGGATACGGCGCGTCGAAGTGGGGCGTACGCGGGCTCACCAAGATCGGCGCGGTCGAGCTCGGCACGGCCCGGATCCGCGTCAACTCCGTCCACCCCGGCATGACGTACACCCCGATGACCGCCCAGGTCGGCATCGAGAAGGGCGAGGGCAAGTACCCCAACACCCCGATGGGCCGGGTCGGCGAGCCGCACGAGATCGCGGGCGCCATGGTCTTCCTGCTCTCCGACGCGGCGTCCTACGTGACGGGCGCGGAGCTCGCCGTCGACGGCGGCTGGACGGCCGGGCCCACCGTGCAGTACGTCATGGGGCAGTGACAGTACGTCATGGGGCAGTGAGCGGCTGTCCCTGAGGTTGGATGGCGGGCATGGCGGTTGACAGTCGGCCCGTGCCCGACCCCAGCGAAGAGATGATCACCATCGTCGACGAGAACGACGAGGTGGTCGGGGAGGCCCGGCGCGGCGAGGCGTACGCGCGCGGTCTGCGCCACCGCTGCACGTTCATCCTCGCGCGGGACGCCGAGGACCGGATCTTCGTGCACCGCCGCACCCCGACCAAGCTGGTCTTCCCCTCGCTGTACGACATGTTCGTGGGCGGCGTGGTCGGGGCCCACGAGTCCTACGACGACGCCGCGCTGCGCGAGGCGGAAGAGGAGCTCGGGGTCCACGGGCTCCCGCGCCCCACCCCGCTGTTCAAGTTCCTGTACGACGGCGGGGCCGGGAAAACCTGGTGGTCCTCCCTCTACGAGGTGCGCTGCGAGCTGCCGGTGAACCCGCAGGCCGAGGAGGTCGCCTGGCACACCTTCCTCACCGCGGACGAGCTGGAGCGGCGGCTCGGCGCATGGGAGTGGGTACCGGACGGGCTCGACGCCTACCACCGTCTGAAGGCCTTTCGCGCGGGCGCCTGAGAGCCCCGCGCGAAGCCCCCGAGGGCCTTGCCCGCCCGCTGACCGGCACGGCTTATGGTGCGGCGGTGAGCAATTTCGTACAGAGTCTGCGGCTGTGGTTCGCCCCCGAGCGCGTCCGCGAGGAGGGCGACACCCCCGACTACCGCTTCTCGCTCGCCAACGAACGCACCTTCCTGGCCTGGCTGCGCACCGCCCTCGCACTCATCGGGGGCGGCTTCGCCGTCGACCAGTTCCTGCCGGACCTGCGCTGGGCCTGGCGGATCGGTCTCGCTCTCGCGCTGCTCGGCGCGGGCGTCCTGTGCTCACTGCGCGCGGTCAACCACTGGGTGCGGTGCGAGCGCGCGATGCGGCGCGGCGAAGACCTGCCGACCAGCCGCTTCCCGACCGTGCTGAGCCTGGCGGTCGCGGTGGTCGCGCTCGCCATGGTGATCGTCGTCCTGTTCGGGTGGGAGGGGTGACGCAGCCCGGTGAGCCGCCCAGCGAACCGTCCGATGAGCAGCCCAGCGAACAGTCCGGTGCGCAGCCCCGTGACCCGGGGCTACAGCCCGAGCGCACGCGGCTGGCGTGGCGGCGCACAACGCTGTCGGCCACGGTCGCCGCGGTGCTCGCCGCCCGCGCGGTGCTGCACGGCGGCCCGACCGCGCCGAACGTGCTTGCCTGCGCCCTCTGCCTGCTCCTGTGGCTCGGCTTCCTTGCGGTCGCGCACCGCAGAATGACCGGCCTGACGGCCCGCGAGCCCCGGACGATGACCCTCCGGGCGGCCCGCACGGCGGCGCTGTGCACGCTCGCCCTTGCGGTGTGCGCGGCGGCGATGGTGGTGTGAGTGCGATGGCGGCGGCGGTGGGTGGCCGCGGGCCTCGTTCCCGCCCGGCTGGTCCGCCGGGTCAGTCCTTCCCGTCCACCGGGTCAACCCTTCCCGTCCGCCGGGTCAGTCCTGCCCGTCCGCCGGGCAGTCCTCCCGGTCCGCCGGGTCAGTCCTCCCAGTCCACCGTCACGACGATCTTGCCGCGGGTGCGGCCCTCCTCGCTCCGGCGGTGTGCGTCGGCCGCCCGTTCCAGCGGGAACGTCTCGTCGACGTGCACGCTCACCACGTCCTGTTCCGCCAGCTCGGTGAGGCGGGTGAGGTCGGCCGCGTCCGGGCGTACGAAGCAGTAGTGGCCGCCCAGGCCGATCACCCCGCCGTCCGCGATGGACGCGAGGCGGCCGCCGGGCGCGAGGAGTTCGGCGGAGGTCTTGAGGGTGTCGCCGCCCACCGTGTCGAAGGCCGCGTCGACCCCTTCGGGGGCGAGCGCCCGCACCCGGTCGGCGAGCCCGTCCCCGTAGGTGACCGGCTCGGCGCCGAGCTCCCGCAGGAAGTCGTGGTTGCGTTCGCTCGCGGTGCCGATGACGCGGGCGCCCGCGTGCCGGGCGAGCTGCACGGCGATCGAGCCGACACCGCCCGCCGCGGCGTGCACGAGGACGACGTCCCCCTCGGTCACCTCAAGGGCCCGCGTGAGGACCTGGAAGGCGGTGAGTCCGGCGAGCGGCAGCCCCGCGGCCTCCGCGAAGGTCAGGTTGCGCGGCTTGCGGGCGAGGGTGCGCACGGGGGCGGCGACGTACTCGGCGAAGGTGCCGCGCGAGAGGAAGTCCTCGCGCACATAGCCGATGACCTCGTCGCCGACGGCGAACTCCGGTACGGAGGCGCCCGGTTGGACCACCACACCGGAGACGTCCCAGCCGGGGATCACGGGGAAGACGGGGTCGATGAGCCCGTCGAGGTGCCCCTCGCGGCACTTCCAGTCGACGGGGTTCACGGCCGCCGCCCGCACCTTGACCAGGACGGAGTCGGGTCCGACCTTGGGGTCGCTCACGTCCCCGTACTCGAGGACTTCGGGTCCGCCGTAGCTGCGGTAGCTGATCGCCTTCATGGGGGATTCGCTTTCGCGGAGGTCAGATTCACGGAGGTCAGGGAAACATCACCAAGGGTCCCATAACAGAATTAATAGGGCATCAGGGGCTAGCCTGAGAGGGTCAAGCCACTCCCCGCAGCCACAGAAGGTGCGCGTCATGACCACGCTCCACCACGAACACCCGGTGCACGACCACGTCCACGGCCCGGCCTGCGGCCATCCCGAGGTGCCGCACGGCGACCACGTCGACTACGCGCACGACGGCCATATGCACCGCCCGCACTCCGGCCACTACGACGAGTGCGAGCCGGCCGGCCACACCGCGCACCAGGGCCACGACCACCGGCACGGGGACGGCTGCGGCCATGACGCGGTCACGCACGGCGACCATGTCGACTATCTCCACGACGGCCACCGGCACGCGGAGCACGACGGGCACTGGGACGACCACTGAGCGCTCCGGCCGCACCGCAGTCCGACGGGGATCCGCGGGCCGGGCGTGACCGGTCGCGCGGGTCCCCGCGCTCCTTCACCGCCCGGTAGCCTCTGGACGGCATACCGACTGGTCGGCATCATGGGGTGGCAGCAGCCACCACGCCGATCAGGAGCAGCAGATGAGCGCAGACCACCCGCCGGGCCTCGACCTCGACCAGTTGCGCGGCCACCTCGACCGCGAGCGTCCTGGCCTGGTCGGCGGACCGCTCACCGCCCGGCTCATCGAGGGCGGCCGGTCGAACCTCACGTACGCGGTGACGGACGGCGCCACCCGCTGGGTGGTCCGGCGGCCCCCGCTGGGGCACGTCCTCGCCACCGCGCACGACATGAAGCGCGAGCACCGGGTGATCGAGGCCCTGCACCCGACCGACGTGCCGGTGCCCGCGCCGGTGCTGCTCTGCGAGGACGACGCCGTCCTCGGGGCGCCCTTCTACGTGATGGAGTTCGTGGACGGGACGCCGTTCCGCACCGCCGAGGAGCTCGCGCCACTCGGCCCCGAGCGCACCCGTGACGCGGTGCTCGGCCTCGTCGACACCCTCGTCGACCTGCACGCCGTGGACCCGGCGGCGATCGGGCTCGGCGACTTCGGGCGGCCCGAGGGATTCCTCGACCGGCAACTGCGCCGCTGGGGCAAGCAACTGGACGCGTCCCGCAGCCGCGAGCTCACCGGCATCGACGAACTGCACGCCGCACTCGGGCGCGCGCTCCCCGACTCCCCCGCGCCCGCCGTCGTACACGGCGACTACCGCCTGGACAACGTCCTCATCGGCGACGACGTCCGGATCAAGGCCATCCTCGACTGGGAGATGTCCACGCTCGGCGACCCGCTCACCGACCTGGGCCTGCTCGTGATGTACAGCGCCGAGCTGGAGGTGCCCGACTCCCCCGTCAGCACCACGGCGGGCGCGCCGGGCCACCCCGACCCGGCCGAGCTGATCGAGCGGTACGCCGCGCGCTCGGGGCGCGACGTGTCGGCCGTCTCCTGGTACACGGCGTTCGCCTGGTTCAAGCTCGCCGTGATCCTGGAGGGCATCCACTACCGCTACACGCTGGGCCAGACGGTCGGGGCGGGCTTCGACCGGATCGGCGAGCTGGTGCCCGTGTTCATCGAGCACGGCCGTGCCACGCTCAGGGGCCAGGCCCTCCAGGGACGACAGGAAGGCTGAGACAGAGCCATGGATTTCGCATTCGACGCCCGCACCGAAGAGCTGCGCGCGAAGCTGCTCGCCTTCATGGACGAGCACGTGTACCCGGCCGAGGCCGTCGCCGACGCGCAGCGCGCCGAACTGGCCTCGCCGTGGGACACCCCCGCCGTGGTCGAGGAGCTGAAGGCCGAGGCCCGCAGGCAGGGGCTGTGGAACCTCTTCCTGCCGGACACCGAGCACGGAGCCGGTCTGACCAACCTGCAGTACGCGCCGCTCGCCGAGATCACCGGCCGCTCCCCGCAGTTGGCGCCCACCGCGCTGAACTGCGCGGCGCCCGACACCGGCAACATGGAGGTGCTCGCGCAGTTCGGCTCCGACGAGCAGCGGAAGCGGTGGCTGGAGCCGCTGCTGGCCGGTGAGATCCGCTCGGCGTTCGCGATGACCGAGCCGGAGGTGGCGTCCTCCGACGCCACGAACATCACCACGCTCATCGAGCGCGACGGCGACGAGTACGTCATCACGGGCCGCAAGTGGTACATCTCCGGCGCGATGAACCCCGACTGCCAGATCTTCATCGTGATGGGCAAGACCGATCCGGACGGCGCCGACATCCGTCGCCAGCAGTCCATGGTGCTCGTCCCCCGCGACACCCCCGGCCTCGAAGTGCGGCGCGCCATGCGGGTGTACGGATACGAGGACCACTACCACGGCGGCCACGCCGAGGTCGTCTTCGATCACGTACGGGTGCCCGTCGCCAACCTGGTCGGCGAGGAGGGCGGCGGCTTCGCCATCGCGCAGGCGCGGCTCGGCCCCGGCCGCATCCACCACTGCATGCGGCTGATCGGGATGGCCGAGCGCGCCATCCAGCTGATGTGCGAACGCGCGGTGGCGCGCACCGCGTTCGGCAAGCCGCTGGCGCAGCAGGGCGTCGTGCAGGAGTGGATCGCCGATGCCCGCGTCGCCGTGGAGCAGCTGCGGCTGCTCGTCCTGAAGACGGCCTGGCTGATGGACACCGTCGGCAACAAGGGTGCGCACACGGAGATCCAGTCCATCAAGATCGCGACCCCGCGCGCGGTGGTCGACATCCTCGACCGCGCGGTGCAGCTGCACGGCGCGGGCGGCGTCAGCCAGGACTTCCCGCTGGCCGAACTCTGGGCGGCGGCGCGGACGTTGCGCCTCGCCGACGGCCCCGACGAGGTGCATCAGCGCTCCCTCGCCCGGCGGGAGCTGAAGAAGTACCTGTAGCCGCGCGGTCGCGGGTGCCCTCGGGCTTGTCCCCGCGTACCTCCCCCGGTCGCTTCCGCCACACCTAGGATCGGCGGGAGCGACCGGAAGGCTGGGACGAGGGTGCGCGAGACACGGAGAGCGACGGAACCGGAGACGGCGGGGCGCGCCGCCGCCGGGCGCGGGGCACCCCCCACGGGCCTGGCCGCGCTGCAGCGGCACGCGGGGAACGCGGCCACCGCGCACTGGGTGCAGCGCCAGACCGGCGGCCTGGACGAGCACTACGCCACGCGGCCCACCGAGCACCCCGAGTGGGGTCCGTACCAGGACCTGACGAAGGCCGCGGGCATCCCCCAGGCCGACGCCGAGGCCGCTTGGCAGCTGCTGCTCGGCGGGGTCGACTCGCAGGGCGCGCTCAACGACGAGGCCACGGCGCGGACGAGCGACCGCCAGGAGCAGCGCGAGATCCGCGCGACGAACACGTGGTACCAGGAGTTCGGCAGGCTCATGTCCGAGCACCTGCAGATCGACACGCCCACCATGGCCCTGTGGGCGGGCGGCTACGAGACGAGTGAGTACGCCTACTCGAAAGGCCACACGCCGCTGGCGCGGACCCGGATCGGCTCCGTGCTCAACGTCCTGGAGCTGCACCCGAACTGGAAGTTGACGGGCCCGATGTGGAGCGTCGTGTCCAAGGCCTTCGTGGACCGCGCGACCGGCCCCGTGCACATCTTCCTGCGGGCCTACACCCCGGACAGCATCCTCATCCGCCTCGAGGTGCCGCACCTGCGCCTCGTGCAGCGGCTGAACCCGGACGTGAAGCTGATCTGGCACCCCGTGTACACCGATGCGGGCGGGCAGATGAGGGAGGTCTCGCGGGACTGCCGGCTCGTCGACAACGCGGAGTACGACAAGCGGGACACCTGCGTGGCCGCCCTTTACCAGTACCTCAGGCTCTTCCACGAAGAGAGCAACACCGAGGCCACGGCCGCCCACGAGAGCATGGAGCAGCTGCTCGTCGCGAACGGCCACAAGGACGGCGTCTGAGGCGCTGTCCGAGGCAGGCAGGTCACCCGCTCACCCCGGTCGCCTCACGGCCGCAGCGCCCGCAGCAGCAGGTCCGCCAAGTGGTCGGCGACCTGCCGCTGGGTGAGCGGGCCCTGTGGGCGGTACCAGGTGGACAGGTGGTGGACCGAGCCGAAGTGGTAGTCCACCACCAGGTCCGCCGGGGTCGCCGTGGAGAAGACGCCCGACTCCTGGCCCTCCTCGATCAGGGCCCGGAACCGCTCGTGGTAGCGGCGCCGTTCGGCGCGTACCTGCTTGTTCTTCTCCGGGCTCAGGTGGTGCATGGAGCGGAAGAAGATCGCCGCGTCGTCGAGGTTGTCGATGGTGGTGACCACGACGTCCGCGGCGGCGTCGCGCACTCGCCGCTCCACGGGGGCGTCCGCGTCGGCGATGGCGTCGAGCCGCTCCTGCTGGACACGGAGCACGCGGGCGTAGACCTCGTGCAGGAGGTCGTCCTTGGAACCGAAGTAGTGGTAGAGCGCGCCCTTGGTGACGCCGGCGGCCTCCACGATCTCCTGCACCGACGTACGGTCGTATCCGTGGTCGGCGAAGAGCCTGGTGGCGGCGGCCAGCAGGCGCTGCGGAACGGGTGTGCCGTCACCGTCCGTCGTTCTGGCCACTGCCGCCACCTGCCTTTCGCGTCACTTGCCGTGCTGTGCCCGGGAACGCAGTTCCCGCCGGAGGATCTTCCCACTTGTCGTCTTCGGCAACTCCGTCAGGATCTCTATCTGCCGCGGATATTTGTACGCGGCGAGCCGTTCCTTGCAGTAGGCGGCCAGTTCGTCGGGGCCCGCGGTGCTCTCCGGACGCAGGCTGACGTACGCCTTGACGCTCTCCCCGCGATAGCTGTCGGGTATCCCGACGACGGCCGCCTCGCGTACGGCGGGGTGGCCGTAGAGGACGTCCTCGACCTCGCGCGGCCACACCTTGAAGCCGGACGCGTTGATCATGTCCTTCTTGCGGTCGACCACGTAGAGCCAGCCCGCCGCGTCCATGAACCCGATGTCGCCGGTGCGCAGTTCGCCGTCGGGGAAGGCCTCGGCGGTGGCGTCGGCGCGCTGCCAGTAGCCGGGCACCACCTGCGGGCCGCGCACGGCGATCTCGCCCTGCTCGCCGAGCGGGACCTCGTGGCCGAGGTCGTCCAGGATGCGTACGACCGTCTCGGGACCCGGGACGCCGACCGCGAGGGTGCCGGAGACTGGGTCGACCGGTGCCTCCTGGCCCGGCGGCACGGAGGCGCAGGGCGCGGTGCACTCGGTGAGGCCGTAGCCGTTGTGCAGGTAGGGGCCGAAGGCGGTGCGGAACTTCTCCACCAGGGCGGGCGGCAGCGGCGCGCCGCCGGAGGAGATCATCACGAAGGAGTCGAAGTGCGCGCGGGTCGCCGCCGGGTGCGCGGCCAGCGCCATGAAGGCCGTGGACGGGCCGACCGTGTACGCGGGTCGGTGCTCGGCGAAGGCGTCGAGGACCACGCCTGCCTCGAAGCGGTAGGCCAGCGCGAGGGTGCCCGCGTTGGCGACGCAGGCCGCGATCTGGGCGACCATGCCGGTGATGTGGAAGAGCGGCGCCATCGCGAAGTAGCAGGCGCCTTCGGGGATCCCGGAGCCGGTGCGCTGGCGCTCCGCGTTGTAGGTGATGTTGCCGTGGGTGTTGATGGCGCCCTTGGGGGTGCCGCTGGTGCCCGAGGTGTAGCTGATCAGCGCCGCGTCGGACGGGCCGAGCTCGCGGTCGGCGGGGGCCGGGAGCCCCTGGCGCGCGACCGCCACCAGGTCGTCGGCGTCGGCGGCGGGCGCCGCGCGCTCGAAGTCGAGGACCCGGGTGTCGTTGCGGGTCTGCAGGTCGAGCTGGCAGGCGGTGAGGACGACGCGCACCGGCGAGTCCGCCGCCGTATCGCGCAGATACGACTCCCACGCGCGGTCCGAGCAGATCAGCGCGGTCACTCCGGCGTCCGCGAGGACGTGCCCGACCTCCGCGGACTTGTACATCGGGTTCACGGGGACGACGGTCGCGCCCGCCTTCCACGCGCCGAGGAGGGCGAGCACGAAGTGCGGGGTGTTCTGCAGGAGGATCGCGACGCGGTCGCCACGGGCGACGCCCCGTGCGGCGAGGTGCCCGGCCACGGAGTCACTGAGGGCGTCCGTCTCGCGGTAGCTCAGGCGGCCGTCGAAGTAGGCGAGGGCGGTGTGCTCGGGGGCCCGCGCGACGGCGGCGCGGAAGGCGTGGGGCACGGAGGCGGCGGGGTGCACGGGGCCGCGCTGGACGTCGCTCAGCCGGGCGAGCCAGGGCTTGGCCGCGTACGGGGACGCGGCGGGGGATGTGCCGGAAGACGTGTCGGTCACCGCTGGGTCGCCTCCCACTTCTGCTGGAGGTGGTTCATGCTGGTCAGCCACTTGTCGGGGGTCGCGGCGCGGGCCTGGTAGTAGGCGGCGACCTCGGGGTGCGGCAGGATCAGGAAGCGGTCGTCGGCCATGCCCGCGAAGAGCGCGGCGGCGACGTCGTCGGGCTCGATCGCGGTGGGCGTGAGCACGAGGTCGCCCGCGGTGCCGGTGGCGGCGAGCATGTCGGTGCGGACGCCCTGCGGGCAGATCGCGTGGACCTTGATCCCCCGGTGGCGGTACGTGAGCGAGAGCCACTCGGCGAAGGCGTACGCGCCGTGCTTGGTGACGCTGTAGGGCGCGGCGCCGATCATGGTGAGCAGACCGGCCGCGGAGACGGTGGAGACGAACCGGCCGCTGCCGCGCTCCAGCCAGTCGGGCAGCAGCGCGTGCGCCGCCCGTACGTGCGCCATCACGTTGACGTCCCAGGCCGCGGCCCAGACCTCCTCGGGCGCGGCCTCGCTGCCGCCGGAGCCGAGCCCGGCGTTGGCGCAGTACACGTCGACCGTGCCGCCGAGCGCCTCCCGGGCCTCGGGCACGATGCCCGACGCGTCGCCCGGCACGGCGATGCCGCCCACCTCGTCGGCGACCGCCTCGGCCTTGGTGCCGTCCAGGTCGTTGACGACGACACGCGCGCCCTCGGCGGCGAAGCGGCGGGCGAGCGCGGCCCCGATCCCGCCTCCCGCGCCGGTGACGACGACTCCCTTGTCCTGCAGGGTCTCCACGATGGTTCTCCTTCGGCCTGCGGCTCCGCTTCACCGGCAGACTAACCAGTCGGTATGTCGCGGCGAAAGGGGGGCGGCAGGGGTCGGCGCGATCACCGGTAGCGGTGGGGGCGGCGGAGCGCGGCGAACTCGGTCTGCCCGGCGGGCAGGCGACCTGCGTCCGCTCAGGCCCGCACGCTGGCGTGCAGGATCCGGGCCAGTTCGCGCGGCTGGGACAGCATCGGCCAGTGCCCCGTGTCCATCTCGACGAGCCGCCAGCGCTCGCTCTTGAGCAGGTCGGCCACGTCGTCCGACGGCTCGTCCCCATCGAGCAGGCACTTGATGTACGTCGCGGGCAGCTCGCCCAGCGGGCGTTCGAGGACGGCGGGGTCGGTCAGGGTGGCGCCCGGGTGCGGTGTCGCGCCGCTCGCGATCCGGGCGACCTGTTCGCTGTCGAGCCCCTGCCCGTCGAAGTCCGCGGCGTTCAGGGGCAGCCAGAAGCCGTCGCCCTCGGCGAGCTGGGCTTCGAACGCCGCCTCGCCCTGCCACCACAGGGAGGCGAACGACTCTCCGTCGACGGGGACGTTGCTGTCGACGAACACGACACGGGTCAGCCGGTCACCGATCCGCTCGGCGGCCTGGCCGACGGGAACGCCCGCGTAGCTGTGCCCGACGAGGACGACCTCCCGCAGACCGAGGCGCTCGACCTCGTCCACGATGTCCCGCACATGAGCCTGCGGTCCGGGCACCACGTCCTGCTTGTCGGCGAGGCCGGAGAGGGTCAGGGGGTGGGCGCCGTGTCCGGCGTCCCGCAGCTCCTCGGCCACGTCCTCCCACGCCCACGAACCGAGCCACGCACCCGCCACCAGGATGAAATCCGCCATGACCCGAACGTACACGCCGAAGCCCCACGGGGGCAGACCCCACCGACCCGCGGGCGCCTGCCCGGTGACGCGGTCTCACTGCCCGAGACAGCGCGTCCCAGGTATTGACTGCCCCCTACATCCACCATGAGAGTGCCGCTCGTGCACAGCGAAGCGACAGCCACAGGAAAACAGCAGGTCCACGACGCGGAGGCGGAGGCGGCGGCAGACGCGGACGCGAGCCCGGAGAGCCTGCGCCGGGTCGCCGTGGCCTCCTTCATCGGGACGGCCATCGAGTTCTACGACTTCTACATCTACGGCACGGCGGCCGCCCTCGTCCTGAACGAGGCGTTCTTCCCGACCCTCGACCCGGTCAACGCCACCCTCGCGTCGTTCTCCACGTACGCCGTGGCGTTCGCGGCCCGCCCCATCGGCTCGGTGATCTTCGGGCACTTCGGCGACCGGGTGGGGCGCAAGTCCGTCCTGGTGGCCTCGCTGCTCCTGATGGGACTCTCGACCGCCCTCGTCGGCGTCCTGCCCGGCTACGGCACCTGGGGCGTGTGGGCCCCGCTGCTGCTGATCCTCCTCCGCTTCCTGCAGGGCATCGGGCTCGGCGGCGAGTGGGGCGGCGCGGCGCTGCTCGCGGTGGAGCACGCGCCGAAGAAGAAGCGCGGCCTGTACGCGGCCTTCCCCCAACTCGGCCCGTCCGTCGGGTTCTTCGCGGCCACCGGCGTCTTCTGGCTGCTCTCGGCCACGCTCTCCGACGACGCGTTCCGCTCCTGGGGCTGGCGCGTGCCGTTCCTGCTGTCCTTCCTCCTCGTCGCCGTCGGACTGTTCGTACGCCTCCGGATCAGCGAGACGCCGGTCTTCGCGAAGGTCATGGCGGCACAGGAGGCGAGCAAGGTGCCGACGCTCGACGTGCTCCGCCGCCATCCGCGCGAACTGCTGCTCGGCGCGGGCGGAATGGTCGTCGCGTACGGCCTCTTCTACACCGCCACGACCTACTGCCTCTCGTACGCCACCGGCACCCTGCACGTCTCCCGCAACACCATGCTCGGCCTCTCCCTGGTGGCCTGCCTCTTCCTCGCGGCCGGCACCTGGCTCGCCGCGACGCGCTCCGACGCCGCGGGCCGGCGCAGGCTGGTCCTCGTGGGGGCGGCGCTCGCGGTGGTGTGGGGGCTCGTCCTCTTCCCGCTCCTCGACACCGGGCAGCCCGTCCTCATCGCCCTCGCGATCGGCGGCGCGCTGTTCTGCATGGGCGTCGTCTACGGCCCGATGGGCGCCTTCCTGCCCGAGCTGTTCGGCACGAACGTCCGTTACTCCGGCGCCTCGCTCGCCTACAACCTGGGCGGTGTCCTCGGCGGCGCGGTCTCGCCGCTGGTCGCGACCCGGCTGCAGTCGGCTTTCGGCTCCTCCTCGGTGGGCTGGTACGTGAGCGCGATGGCGGTCGTCTCGCTGCTCTGCGTCCTGGCGCTGCCGGAGACCCGGGAGCGGGAACTTCTCTGAGAGCCTGTGCCATATCCCCGGCAGGTCGTGCGCGGGATCTGGCCAGGTGGCCCGGGCGGCAGGACCATGACGGCGTGGAGCCCTACTGGGAATTGACCTTCGACGCCGACGGCGACGTCGACACCGCGCAGCGCGCGCAGCTGCTGTCCGGCGCGGAACGTGAACGCGTCACCGATCTGCTGGTCTTCGCGCACGGCTGGAACAACGAGCAGAAGGACGCCAGGAAGCTCTTCCGGCGCTTCTTCACGCCCTGCCAGGAGCTGTGCGGGACAGGGGTGCGTCTCGGCTACGTCGGGGTGCTCTGGCCCGCCATCCGCTTCCCCGACGAACCGATCCCCGACTTCGACCCCTCGGCCACGCCCCCCGTCCCCGCCACACCGCCCGGCAGCCCCGTGCTCGACCCGGCGACGCGGCAGGTGCTCGACCGCGCCTTCCCCGACCACGGCGCGACCCTTGACCGGATCGCCGAGCTGCTCGCGGAGCGCTCACAAGTGCCCTCCCGCATGTACGAGTTCGGGCGGCACGTGCGCGAGCTGGTCTCCCTGCGCGAGACGCATCCGGCCCGGCACTTCGGCCAGGACACCGGCGCGGGCGAGCCCGCCATGCTCACCGACGACGCGGTCCAGGTCTGCGAGGTGTTCGCCGCCGCGCGCGCGGACACCGGGGAGCCCGCGCTCCTCGGCGCGCTGCGCGAGCGGCTGTGGGACGGCGCCCACGAACTGCTGCGGCAGGGCTCGTACTACGCGATGAAGCGCCGGGCGGGCGCGGTCGGCCAGTTGGGCCTCGGCCCGGCGATCGGCCTGCTCGCGGCGGACGTGCCGAGCATCAGGGTGCACCTGATCGGGCACAGCTTCGGCGGCCGCCTCGTCGCGTACGCGCTGCGCGGGATGCCCGCGGACGTGCGCGCGGTGAAGTCGGTGACGCTGCTCGAAGGCGCCTTCTCGCACTACACGTTCGCCGAGCGCCTGCCGCACGACAAGTTCCGTGGCGGCGCCCTGCACGGCATGCAGCACCGCGTCGACGGCCCGCTGGTGTCCTGCTACTCACACCACGACGACGCCCTGGGAAAGCTGTATCCGCTCGCCTCGAAGCTGGCCGGTGACTCCACCAGCTTCCTGAACCTGTGGGAGCGCTGGGGCGCCATCGGCTACAACGGCATCCGCGCCGTCGACGGCACCCAGCGCATCAAGCTGGGCCAGAAGGTGCCCGCCAAGGGGTGCGTCAGCATCGACGCCGCCTCGGTGGTGCGGCGCGGCGGCCCGCCCTCCGGCGCACACAGCGACATCTGCCACGAGGAGCTGGCACGTGTCGTGTTCGCCGCAGGGCGGATCGCCCGCGCCTGACGGGTTCCCGGCCGCGGACTACGGGCGGTGCCGCGGGAACTCGACGACCTGCTGGTAGGTCGGCCGGTTCTGCCACTGGATCGACTTGTGCGTGATGCCGCCAAGGGCCCGGTGGACGACCGAGTCCGCGCACCACTGGTCGCCCGCCTTGCATGAGTCGTCACCGGGGTAGACCTCGGTGGCGGGCTCGGCGACGGCCTGCCCGAGCGTGGCGAGCAGCGCGTCGCGGCAGGCGTCGAGCTTGCCGCCGCCGCAGTAGGTCTCGGCGAGCGGGCCCTTCACGGGCTCCCCGAGGACCTTGCGCAGATCCTTGTCGGCATAGCCCCACCAGCCGTACTGGAAGGCCGATCCCGCGTGCGCCCCGGTGGGACCGTGGCCCGCGGACGGCGCCTCGTCGGTGGCCAGTTGGGCGGTCAGGGCTCCGTAGAGGTCCTTGCCGAGGCCCGGCTCGAACTCGGCCTCGACGACCTTCGGCCACCAGGCGTCCATGATGCGCACGGCGTCGGGGTGGGCGTACGTCTTGGAGCCCGCCGCCGTCTGGTTGCGCTGCGCGCCCGCCTTGCGCCAGGCCTCCAACTGCTGGATCGCCTTGGCCAGTTGCGGATCGGTGACCGGCGCGCCGCGCAGCACCTTCAGGAGCTCGGGCAGCACCTGCTCGCCGCGCAGGTCGGTGACGGCCGCCTCGGACATGGCGCGGGTGAGCGAGGCACGGGTGACTCCGCCCTCCTCGGTCAGCTTCCTGACCCGTCCGTCGAGCAGGTCGCCGCGGTGCACGGCGCTCGCGCCGAAGCCCGCCGTGCTGAAGTCCTTGGCCTGCTTGTTGTTCCAGGAGATGTAGTAGTCCTGGTCGACCGACTGCGGGTGCTCGGCGGGCGGTGTCTGCGCCGAGGTGTTGTCCTGCGGATCGAAGTCCCGCCATTCGTACGCGGGCTCGGCCTTGACCGGCAGGGCCGGGTCGATGCCGTCCGCGCGCTCGGGGTTGGCGCCGCTGTTGTAGTACGCGATGTCGCGCGAGTCGGCGTAGAACCAGTTGAAGGCGTAGCTGATGTGCCCCGCCGCCTTCTGGAAGCTCTCGGCGTCCTTGACGTACGAGGGGTCGTTGAACATCTGGAAGCCGATGATGGAGTCGGCCTCGTGGCGGTAGGTGGAGCGCAGCGAGACGTAGGCGACGGGTGCGCCGTCGACGGTCGCGCGGTGCGTGACGATGCCGTACTTCGTGCGGAACACCTGCATGCGGTAGGAGCCGGCGGCCGTGGAGTCGGCGAGGGTCGGCTTCCAGGCGTTCTTGCGCTCCAGCTTCTCCATGGGCGTGCAGGTGCCCCGGTGCAGGTAGCCGGTCGACTGCTTCGTGGGGGTGCCGCCGCCGGGTTCGCACAGCTCGACGGCGTACGTGTCGGTGATGTCCTGCCCCGCGGACGTGGCCGACCACGCGTAGTCCTGACCGCGCCCCAGTTGGACGTACATGCCGACGCCCGCGAAGGAGACGCCCCGCGCGCTGATGCCAGGACCCTGGAGCTCCTGCTGCATGAGGAGCTGGGGCGCGAAGTAGCCGGTCTGCGGGCCGAAGACGGCGACGGGGTTGCCGCTCGCGGTGTGCTCGCCGGAGACCAGCAGGGCGTTCGACATGCCCTTCTTGTGGCCGTCGGCCCGGAACAGGTCCGAGGGCAGCACGCCCTTGTCGTACATGCCCTGAAGCGGCTTGAGCTTCTTCGGCGCCTTCACCGGGTCCTTGGCGCCGGTCCTCGCGCCGCCCTCGCGGTCGTGGACGAGCTGTTCGCGCTCGACCGACCCTGCGTCGGGCATCGCGGTGCCGCGCGCGTGCTCCGGCTTGCCCGCGTACGGGAAGCTCGTGCCGTCGTGGACGGTCTGCACGGCCTCGGGGTCGTTGCGGGCGCGGAAGGATTCCCAGACCTCCGTGCCCTTCTGGACCCCGTACTTCTCCTGGGACTTCAGCAGGGAGAGGGCGGACTCGACCTCGCCGCCGCCGCCGTTGCCGAAGAGCCCGCCGACCACGGAGGCCAGCGCGATCATGTCCGTGATCTTGAAGGGCTGGATCTCACCGGCGTTGGTGATGGCGTCGATCTTGCCGGTCAGGACGTACTCGCCGGGGAAGTAGCGGCCGTTCTTGGACTTCACGCGGTAGGCGTTGAGCCCGTCGATGTAGGCCTGCGCGTCCTCCATGGCCTGCTTGCCGCGCTCGCCCTGCGTCGACCTGATGTACTCGACCTGCTTCTCCAGGTCCTTCTCCGCGTACGGGGCCTGCGGCCAGAACTGCTGCTCCAGGCCCTGGTTGGCGAGTGCGCCGCCCGCGAACGAGGTCAGCTCGCCGCGCCCGATGTGCCGGAAGAGGTCGATGAGCCAGAGCCGGTCCTGACCGGCGGCGAAGCCCGCGCCGAACTCGGTGCCGTAGCGCGTGGTGCCCTTGATGTGCGGCACGCCGTACTTCTTGTCCCGGGTGATCGTCACGTCGTCGCGCGGCTTGGTGACGGAGGCGACCTGGCCGTCCCGCACCCCGAAGGAGGCGTCGTTGAAGAACTCGGTGAGACGGTCGTCGGTGAGCGAGGGGTAGCCGGACGACAGGGCGTCGTAGGGGCCCAACTGGTCGTCGGCGTGCGCCGGTCGGGTGCCGAGGAGCTTGTGGGCGAGGATCTCGGCGAGTGTCGCGCCGCCGTTCGCGCCGGGCGGCAGGATGTCCGCGCAGTGGCCCTCGCAGTAGTCGGTCTCCTCGGCGGACCCGGGGGGCGCGGCCGCGGCTCCCGGCAGCGGCGCCAGGAGGGCCGCGCCGAGCGCGAGCGCCGCCCCCGCCGTGAGTGTTCTGAGCCTGACGTTGCGTCGTCGCATGGGTGCTCCTCCGGATCCCTGCGGAAGGCCGATGCGCCGGAGGCTACTGGCGGGTCGTCGAACTAGAAAGATGAACATGCGTCGCCTTTTCCGAATCACCACAACGCGCCCCCCTTGTGTCTGCATCACACCTGCTCGGTAGGGCAGGCGAGAAAGTGTGCGCGATGAGGGAGCCGAATCGCGTGTCGATACGTCTACTCGTCAGCGTCGTCTCGACAACGACGCCGGCGAAAACGGAACACGGGTACCAGTACGGAAGTACGTGTGACGGAGGTGCAGGGCGATGGCCGGATTCCGGAGTCTCGCGAGACAGGTGCGTGATCCGCAGAGCGACCTGGCGCTGCGGCGCTACTCGCTGCGCAAGTGCCTGGAGAGGTTCGCACCGTACGGACACCGGGCGACCTGGGACCATCTGTGCGCCCGGGCGGGGTTCGGGCCCGAGGACAGGTCGCCCGACCCGGCGCGCCTCGTGGCGGCGCTGAACGAACTGGAGGCGGCGAGGGCGGTCTGGCTCGCCTACGAGGCGGGCTTCGCGGAACGCCGCCGCAAGGAGAAGCACGACGGGCTCAGGCGCCCCGGGAGCGTCGACGACTGGCACCGCTGCACCTGGGGCGGCTTCGGCATCGCCTGGTGCGACGACCCGGACGTCCATCCGCACGAGCCCCTCGCCGAAGTCCTGCGCAGGCTCATCGCGGCGCTGGAGAGGGAACCGGGGGCGGCCTGCCCGGTCTGTGCGGACACCGCCCTCGTCTTCAAGCACGGCCTGGCGCACGAGCCGTCGTCGGGACCGGTCTGCGCGGGCTGCGGGATCGTCGTGCCGTCCCCCCTCCTCACGCCGGACGCGGTGGCCCGCGCGCGGACGCGACGGGAGCGGCCCCTCGTGTCGGCGTGAGGTGCGGCGAGCTCAGGGTGTCTTCACGTCCGTGTGTATGGCCAGCTTGAACTGGGCGTGTATCAGCGGCGTGGCGAGCTTCACGTCTCCCACGCCGCGTACCGAGATCTTCAGGCCCAGGGGCGTGTCCGGGTGCACGAACAGCTGCCAGAGGTAGGTGCGGTACTGCCCTCCTCTGGTCGGCGCCGAGTCGGTCGTCGCGGTGGAGTCGTACCCGGTCGTGAGGTCGAGCGGGTCACGGACGTAGCGCGAGCGGTACTCGATCGGCTTGGCCGCGGGCTCCCAGAAGACCATCGCGGAGAGCAGGCCCCAGCCGTCGTGACTGGGCCAGATCAGGCCCGAGCGGGCGTCCGGGTACTTCGAGGGGCGCGTGCTGCCCTTCCCGGGGTCGTGCATGCGCCACGGGTCGTAGGACTCGTCTCCCTCGCCGTACGGAAAGCGCACCAGGTGGTAGCCGTCACTGTCGTACTTGATGCTCTGCCGTCCGTGCCGTGCGGCGTCCCACAGCAGTGAACAGATGACAACGGACATCGGCCTCTCCCCCGGTCGGCGTGCTCGGTGCGCTCGGCGTACTCGGGTACTCGACGTACTCCTGTACGTACAGGACACCGTGCTGCCGCGGCGGCGTCGCGGCTAGATGCGGTGCAGGGGATTTTCGGGAGCTCGCGCCGGATCGCGGGGCCGCGGCCGTCAGGTCCGCCGGGGCCCGCGCTCCACCATCAGCCGGGAACCGCTGTGCCGCTCGCCGAAGACGTCGTCGGGGTTGGAGAGCACGCAGGTGTCCAGGGAGAGACAGCCGCAGCCGATGCAGTCCGTGAGGTGGTCGCGCAGGCGGCCCAGTTGCTTGATGCGCTTGTCCAGTTCCGAGCGCCAGCCCTCCGAGAGGCGCGCCCAGTCCTCGCGGGTGGGCGTGCGCTCCTCGGGCAGCGAGTCGAGGGCCTCGAGGATCGTGGAGAGCGGGATGCCGACGCGCTGGGAGGCGCGGATGAAGGCGACGCGGCGCAGGGTGTCCCGGTGGTAGCGCCGCTGGTTGCCCGAGGTGCGGCGGCTGGTGATGAGGCCCTTGGACTCGTAGAAGTGCAGAGCGGAGACGGCGACTCCGCTGCGGTCGGCCAGCTGGCCGACGGTGAGTTCATGGACCTTCTCCGGAATCTGGGGCACCTCTCGAACCCTACTGGCTGGTCCGTTGACACGCGTCGGCACACACCCCATGCTGAGCAAGCGCTTAGTCTGCGTACGTTTCCGCGTGCGCTTCTGCATACGTCTAGGAGGCCAGGGACATGGCGGAGCCGAAGATCTTCACGTCGGCCGAGGAACTGCGCGCCGGGGTCGGCGGGCAACTCGGGTACAGCGACTGGCTGGAGATCGACCAGAAGCGGATCGACCTCTTCGCCGACGCCACGGGCGATCACCAGTGGATCCACGTGGACGCGGAGAAGGCGGCGCAGGGGCCCTTCGGGACGACCATCGCGCACGGCTATCTGACGCTGTCGCTGCTGCCGAGCCTGGTACCGCAGATCATGCGCGTCGAGAACATGAAGATGGGCATCAACTACGGCACCGACAAGGTCCGTTTCCCTTCGCCGGTGCCGGTCGGCTCGCGGCTGCGCGCGACGGCGCAGCTCACCGATGTCACGCCGACGAAGGACGGCGGCGTGCAGGTGACGGCCAAGGTCACCGTGGAGCGCGAGGGCGGCGACAAGCCCGCGTGCGTGGCGGAGTCGGTGTCGCGCTACTACTTCTGAGGCCCTGCTGATTACTGAGGCCCTGCTATTTTCTGAGGCCTTCCGAGGCCCCGCTATTTCCCGGGTACGGCGGGCCGGGCGCCCACCATCCGCAGCACGAGGTCGGCGTAGAGCGCGCCGACCTCGTCCGGCGTCCGGTGCCCCGCCGCGTTGAACCAGCGGGCCACGTCGATGCAGAGCGAGAGCACGGCGAGCGTGGTGCCCGGCACGTCGGGGACGTCGAACTCCCCCGCCCGCACCCCGTCGTTGATGATGTCCCGCACGGCCTCGTCCGACCTGCGGCGCAGCGCGACGATCTCCGTCCGGTGCTCCTCGCCGAGCGCGTCGAGCTCGTACTGGACGACGCGCGCGGTCATATGGTGGGCGGCGTGCCAGCCGACGAAGGAGCGCACGGCCGCCGCGAGCCGTTCGGCGGCGTCGCCCTCGCCGTCCGCCGCGGTGCGCAGGATGGCCAGGGCCTTGTCGTGGCCGATCCTGCTGATGCGGTGGAGCAGCTCTTCCTTGGTCTTGTAGTGGATGTAGAGCGCGGCGGGGCTCATACCGGCGCGGCCCGCGATGTCCCGGGTGGTCGTCGCGTGGTAGCCGCGCTCGGCGAAGGCCTCCACGGCGGCGACAAGCAGCCGCCTGGCCGCGTCGGGGCTCACCTCGCCCCACGGCTGCTCCTCGCCGCCGGTCTCCTCCGCCGCGCTCATCGCCCACTCCTTCAGCTTTCGGGAGGGACACCATACCTCTGACGGTGAGCAAGCGCTTAGAGCCAGTCCCGGGCAGGCCTCGGTCAGGGCTTGCCAAACGGGTCGTGCTCGACGAGCAGCTTGTCGACGCGGGCCTGGTCCACCCTGCTGACGATCTGCACCACCTCTTGCCGGTCCCTCACCACCTTGGCCAGGGTGAACGCGGAGGTCGTCAGATAGAGCACCGCGATGGCGAGGAAGCCCCGCACCCAGGACGAGGCGTCCAGATAGCCGATGCCGACGGCGACGGCTCCGATGGATACGGCGAAGGAGGCCACGGCCTGGCCGTAGAAGGCGTTGGTGGTCTGCTGTCTCACAGGCGGCTCAGTCATGTGCCCAGCATCGGCGGCGGCGCGCGCCACATCCGCTCGGGTACTCAGGCGCGTACTCAGAAGGCCGAAACGCCGGTCAGGGCACGGCCGATGACGAGTTTCTGAATCTGGCTCGTGCCTTCGTAGAGGGTCATGACCCGCGCGTCACGCAGCAGCTTGCCCGCCGGGTACTCGTCGATGTAGCCGTAGCCGCCGAAGACCTGCAGGGCGTTGTTGGCGGCGCGCACGGCGGCCTCCGAGGCGAACAGCTTGGCCTTCGAGGACTCCGTGGCGAAGGGCTGCCCCCGGTCGATGAGGTCGGCGACCCGCCAGGTCAGCAGGCGCGCGGCGTCCACGTCCACCGCGATGTCGGTGAGCAGCTCCTGCACCAGCTGGTGGTGGGCGATGGTCTTCCCGAACTGCTCGCGCTCACCGGCGTAGCGCACCGCGGCGTCGAGCGCGGCCTGCGCGATGCCCACGCAGCCGGCCGCCACCGACATGCGCCCCTTGGCGAGGGCCGACATCGCGACGGAGAAGCCCTTGCCCTCGGGCGCCATCATGGCCGACGCGGGGACGCGGACGTCCTCCAGGACGAGTTCGGCGGTGGCCTGGCCGCGCAGGCCGAGCTTGCCGTGCAGGGTGCGGCGGGTGAGGCCGGGGGTGTCGGTGGGGACCAGGAAGGCGGAGACGCCCTTGTGTCCCGGGGCGTCGCCGGTACGGGCGAAGAGGAGCACGACATCGGCCCAGGTGCCGTTGGTGATGAACATCTTGGTGCCGTTGATGACGTACGAGTCGCCGTCGCGCACGGCTCTGGTCGTCAGGTTGCCCGCGTCGGATCCCGTGCCCGGCTCGGTGAGCCCGAAGCACCCGACGTACTCGCCGGAGGTGAGCCCCGGCAGCCACTGCCGCTTCTGCTCCTCGCTGCCCCAGTGCGCGATGGTCTTGGCGACCAGGCCGAGGGAGACGGAGACGATGCCGCGCACGGAGGAGTCCCCGCGGCCCAGCTCCTCGGTCACCAGGCAGTACGCGAGGTGGTCGCCGCCCGAGCCGCCGTACTCCTCGTCGATGGTGAGCCCCAGGAAGCCGACCTCGCCGAGCTTCTTCACGACGGCCCGGTCGACGCTCTCGGCGCGGTCCCACTCCACGACGTGCGGGGTGATCTCACGCGCCACGAACTCCTCGGCAAGGCGGCGGACGGCGGCCTGCTCGTCGCTGAGCTCCAGGTTCACGGGGGACACCTCTCACGTCGGGTTACGGCGAGTTACTCGAATGACGTCGAGTTTTAAATTAGCACTGCTAGTTTGCTGCGGCAGCCCTACTATGTGCCGCATGGCCCGACCGCGCAAGCCCCTCCTCAGCCGAGAACGCATCGTCGGCACGGCGCGTGCTCTCGTGGACTCCGAGGGACTCGCGGCCGTCTCCACGCGCCGCCTCGCCGCCGAGCTCGGAGTCAGCGGCCCGTCCCTCTACAACCACTTCCGCACCAAGGACCAGATCCTGGAGGCGGTCGCGGACTCGGTGAGCGCACAGGTCGATCTGTCGATGTTCGAGGCCGCCGACGGACGCGACTGGCGCACGGCGCTGCACGACTGGGCGATCTCCTACCGGGCCGCCCTCACCCTGCACCCGAACATCGTCCCGGTCCTCGCGAGCGGCCCCGGCCGCCGCCCGGCGGGACTGCGGCTCGCCGACGCGGTGTTCGGGGCGATGGTCGACGCGGGCTGGCCCGCCGCGCAGGCCACGTCGATCGGCGCACTGATGCGGTACTTCATCATGGGCTCCGCGCTCGGCTCGTTCGCCGGGGGCTTCGTGGACGACGAGGCCGCGTACGACCCGGCCGACTATCCGCACCTCGGCCAGGCCCACCTGCTGGCCGACCGCCAACAGCTCATCGACGAGCGGGCCTTCGAGGCGGGCCTGCGGGCACTGCTCGACGGCCTTGCGCTGCAGTACGAACAGGTGACGGCGCGGGCCTGACGGGTCGGGGCGGCGCACGGTCCAGCCCGGCCGGAGGTCAGTCCGTGATGAAGCGCTCCACCGCCGTCACGACGAGCTCGTCCCGCTCGGCCTCCGAGAGGACGTCCGGCAGCGTGAGCTGCTCCAGGATGAGCCAATTGAGCGCCAGATAAAGGAGCTTGACCGCCTTCGCGTCCCCGGGGAGCCCGGAGGCCTCGTGGTACGCGAGGTTGGCGTCGAGGTCGGCGCGGACGCGCTCGGTGAGGACGGCGCGCAGCGCAGGGCGCCGGGTCGCTTCGAGGCGCAGTTCGAGCAGCGCCAGATAGCCCGTACGGAAGCCGCTGACCCGGCCGACGACCTCGCGCATCACCTCGACGTAGGTCGCCTTGTCCCGCTCGGCCGTCCGCTGCCGCTCGATGACCGACTCATCGGGGATGAGCCGCTCGTAGACCCGGGCGCCCGCCTGGGTGAGCAGGTCGTCGCGGTTGGCGAAGTAGTTGGAGGCGGTGCCCGTGGGCACGGCCGCCTCGGTGTCCACCGCCCGGAAGGTGAGGCCCCGGGCGCCCTCTCTGGCCAGCACCTCGATGGCGGCGTCGACCAGGGCCGCCCGTCGGCCGTCGTTCCTGCGCACCATTGACACCACTCCATTCACAGTACTATGTTCCAACCACTACGGAGAGAGTACTACAGCGGGGGTCACTGCATGCGCAAGCTCGTGTACTACATCGGCACCTCCATCGACGGATACATCGCGGGCCCCGCAGGCGAAGCCGACTTCTACCCGGTCGGCGACGAGGAGCAGGCCGCTGCCTACGCCGCGTCGATCAACGCCCGCTACCCCGAGACGGTCCCCACGGCCCTGCGTCCGCTCGTCGGCCTCGACGACTCCCCCAACCTGCGCTTCGACACCGTGCTGATGGGCCACGGAACCTACCGCCAGGCGCTGGCCCACGGCGCCCCGAGCCCGTACGCACACCTGCGCCAGTACGTGCTGTCCCGCACGCTCGACAGCGCGCCGGACCCGGCGGTGGCCGTGGCCGGAGGCGATCCGCTCGCCCTGGTCCGCGACCTCAAGCGGCGGCAGGGGCGGCCGGGTGAGTCGGAGAAGGACATCTGGCTCTGCGGTGGAGGGCAGGTCGCGGCGGCGCTGCTGCCGGAGTTGGACGAGCTGATCGTGAAGAGTTACCCGGTCGTCGCGGGGGCCGGGATCCCGCTCTTCGCCGGGAAGTTCGACCCCACGCGGTTCCGCGCGACCGCGCGCGAGACGTTCGGGAACGGGGTCCTCGTGACGTGGTTCGAGGCGGTCCGGTGATGCGGCGCCCAAGACGGTAGATGTAGTCTGCATCCGTCTATCCGGGCGACGGCTTGGCCGCCGGGCCCGGACCAAACCGAATACAGCACGCGGGAGTGGCCGTGGGGCATACGACGGATGCGCTGGACGCCGGTGGCTCGACGGGCGGCACGGACCGGGCGGTCGGGGCACCCCGCGCCCGCGCCTTCGCCGCCCAAGTACTGCGCGGGCACGGGCAGGTGACGTTCCTGCCGGGCATGGCGGCGGGCGCCTTCTTCTGCGCGGCGCTCTTCGCCGCGGGCTGGGAGTACGGGCTCTACGGCCTGGCGGGCACCGCCGTCGGCACGGCCACGGCCCAGCTCCTCGGCGTGGACCGGGGCCGCGTATCGGCCGGTCTCGAAGGCTTCAACGCCTGCCTGACAGCACTGTCGTTCGCGGTCTTCCTCGGCCCGGGGCACCTCTCGACGGCGCTGCTCGCGGTCGTGGGCTGTGCGGTCGTCACGGTCGTGACCGCGGCCGCGGTGCGACTGCTCAGTGCCCGGGGCCTGCCCGCGCTCACTCTGCCGTTCTGCCTGATCGCGACCGTGACGACGATCGCGGCGCCCGGCTTCCGGCGGATCTGGCACCACGGCGACGGCCTGGCCGCGCTCACCGCGCCCGCGACAGGACCGACCGCCCTCCACCCCGCCGACCTCGCCCACGCGTTCTTCGCGGGCTTCGGCCAGATCTTCTTCATGCCGCAGTGGTACGTGGGCGCCCTGCTGCTGCTCGGCCTCCTCGCCGCGGGCCCGCGCACGGCGGCCGTGGCGTGCCTCGGCAACACCGTCGCCATCGCCACGGCGTGGGCCCTCGGCGCTCCCGCCGCACAGATCACCGACGGCACCATGGGGTACAACGCCGTCCTCGTCGCGCTCGCCCTGTGCGGGGTCTTCCTGCCCGCGCGGGCAGCCACCCTCGCGTACGCGCTCCTCGGCGCGGCCACCGCGACGGTGCTCGGCCCGGCGGTGGCCGCGCTCTTCGCGCCGTCCGGCGGGCACGCCTTCACGTGGCCGTTCGTGCTGACCACGCTGGTGTTCCTGGCCGGGGCCAACTCCTTTCCCCGGCTTACCGGTTCGGGCCGTTCGCAGCCCGGGCGGGGCGATACCGTGACGTCATGAGTATCGCCTTCGACGCACTGGCCGCCGCAGCGCTGGGCGGAGCCGGGGGGCAGCTGGGCACCAACGCCGCCGGCGCCCTCTGGGAACGGCTCCGCGAGCGGTTCTCGCGGGACCCCGCCGTCGTGGCGGTGCTCGACGAGCGGGACGCGGCCGACCCCGACGCGGTGCGCCGACTGGGCGGGGCGCTGCGCGACCTCGCCGCTTCCGACGCCGGGTTCCAGCGCGAACTGGAGGCGCTGACAGTGCGGTTGGGGCCGATGGCGGCGCCGCAGTTCAACACGGTCAGCGACTCCCGGGGGCTGAACGCGCCGGGGTCGACGTTCACCGGCCCCATCACCATGAACTTCGATGACGAGCAGGAGCCCGACGGGCCGTGAGCAATCACGTCGACGGCTCGTCCGGGCTCAACGCGCCCGGCGCCGTCTTCCACGGCGACGTCACGTTGCACCTCAAGGGCGACAACGACTCTCGCTCCGAGCCTCGGACACGGGGGACCGAACGGCTTCTCCTTCAAGCCCTGCAGCGGGAGTTCGGCGGCGAAGGAGCCACGGTCCGGCTCCTCAACCCCGTACTCGGGCGGGAGCACCGCAGCCTCGCGGACGTGTTCGTGGATCTCACCGTGCGGCTGCCGTCGGAGGATCGGGACGACGAGAAGAGCACAGGGGGCGCCCCACGGCCCTTCGTACAGCAGTATTTCGAGAGGGAGGGGCCGTCGTTCCGGACCGTGTTGACGGGCGGCCCCGGTCAAGGCAAGACCACCGCCGCGCAGATGCTCGCCCATGTGCACCGGGCCGGTCTGCTGCGGACCTTCGACGCCAAACGGCTCTCGCCACCGACCACCACGGAACTCGATCGTGTCGAGCGCGGCCTGCGCAGGCTGAAGCTGACGCAGCCCACCGTTGCACGGTTCCCCCTCTGGGTGGAGGCGCACGCCTTCGCGTCGTACCTGACCGGCGCCACCGAGACCCGGCGGTCCCTGTGGCACTACCTCGCCCACCACTACGAACACCTCCTCAATACCGAGATCTCGACTGCGGACGTTCACACGCTGGCCGGCTCCGTGCCCACCGTGCTGATTTTGGACGGCTACGACGAGGTGTCGCCCCGGCAGCGCGCCGCCGTACTGGGCCACGTCAGGGACTGCGCCGACGACCTGCAGATGGACCAGGCCGACGCGTCGATCATCGTCACGTCGAGGCCGCAGGCGTACGGGAACGAACTGCGCCCGCACGGATTCGCCTCCTGGACCCTGACGGACCTCACCCCGGACGAGGCCCAGCAGCATGCGACCGTCCTGGTGGGCGACGACGCGGCGGGCGAGCGGCTCCTCGGGCTCTTCCGCGTGGCGGCCCGCCACGGCGACCTGCCGAACATCCTGAACACGCCCCTGCATGTCGCCCTTGTGGTCTCGATCCTGGCCGACTCCGGTGAACTGCCCTCAGGACGCCACCGGTTGTTCGCCCGCTACTACGACCACGTCTACGCCCGCGAGAAGGGCCGGGGCGGGGAGCTGGGGTCCTTCCTTGAGCAGCACCGGGGACTCGTCGACGAACTGCACCGGCGGGCTGCCTTCCACATCATGGTGGGGAGTGAGCGGCGCGACAACGAGAACGAGGTCGCACGCGGCATCCGCAGCGAGGACTTCGCCGCGATGGCCCGCTGCGTGGTGCGCGACATCGGCGTCGGCCCGACCGGCGCCGACGACGAGGAGGAGGAAGAGGAGGAGGTGGTCGAGCGGCTCCTGCGGTTCGCGGGAGAACGCCTCGTCCTGATCGTCGGCGTGGACACCGACGTCATGGGCTTCCAGATCAAGTCCCTCGTCGAGTTCCTGGCCGCCGCCCACCTCTCGGAAACAACCGACGAGCAGCTCGTGCGCGAGCGGTTCCGCGCCGTCGCCGCGAGCGAACCGTGGCGCAACGTGGCGAGGTTCATGGCCGCGGCGGCGTTCGAGCCGGAGCGCCTCGGCGAACGGGATCTGCGGGACTCGGTGGTGACGGCCCTGACCGAGCTGGACACGGCGGAATTCACCGGGACGGCGTCTCTGTATCTGCGCGGGGCGGAACTGGCCATCGATCTGCTGACGGACCTGCCGGAGCTCGATGAGCGGTACGTCCACCACCTGCTGCCCAGCGTGGATGTCATCGCCGACCTCGGCGGGCGCGCCGACCGGCTCGCCCGCGCCACGGTCTCACTCTTCGAGGGCCCCCGGCTCGACGAGCTCCTCGATCGCATGACGGCGGATACCCCGGAGCGGCACAGCCACCTCGCCCTCTGGCGCTTCCTCAACAAGCTCGCCGGGGCCGGGAACACTGCGGCGGGCGCGGCAGCCCGCGCCCACCTGGACTCGGCCTCCCCGCAACTGCTCCCCGACCTCCTGCTGGAAACCGCGATCCCCGAGGTCGCCGGGCCGGGACGGATCGTGGACTGTCTGCGCAGGGCTGACCCTCACGCGGTACGTACGGACTCGTACGCACCCTCGATCGGGCTCCCGGACTGGGCGCAGGCAGCCTGGGATGTGATGCACTCCGGGCCGAACACAACCGGCTTCAGCAGTCCGGTGCTCGAAGACATCTGGCCACTGTCCGGTACGAACACCCTGCTGGACTCGCGCTGGCTGTCGCCGCTGGCCGCACCGCCGGACGGCTGCCACCCGAACTGGGCGGCCTGGGGCGAGGCGGCGAGCATGATGGCCACGCCCACCAGCGCCGTACTCGACGCGCTCGCCCACAAGCGGTCGGACTTCTCGGACTTCTCAGCGTCGCGCATGCTGCCCTGGCCGGTTCAGGAATGGCTGGTCGGTGGGGGGCCTCCGCCGGAATCGCCCGACAACCTGGCCTGGCTTGCCGCGGAAAACCGCTGGGCGACGCACGGCGTGCGGCTGCACGACATCGACACCTACTTGCGGAAGGGCTCCCTCGACAGCCACGTGGCGTCGAGTGGCTTTCCGTTCGCAACGATCCACTGGGCAGTGCCGGTCGGTTCCGACCCCCGTATCTCCTCGCTGACCGCCGACGTCTGGAGCATCTGGTCCGCGCATCGTGGCGGTCTGCCCGAGGCACGGGCGACCATCGCCGAACGGCTGCTCCTCCCCCTCTGCGACTACGGCCTGGAGTACGACGCCCCGACGGCGTCGCCCCGGCAACTGCGCGAGGCGATCGGCTCCCTCCCCGCCTTGCAGACCTTCCACCTCTCGTACGAGACCGCTCTGCTGGCGCTCTCCGACTGCCCCGACGACTCGGAGTTCGCCGCTCTCGCACAGCGGCTCTCGCTCCAGGAGTGGTCAAGAGGGCAGGGCACGGCCCACGACGTCATCGCGCGGGCCCGCCGACTGCTCCACGACGGCACGTTCCGGTCGCTGTGCGCGACCATCGCCGAGGTCGACGACCAGCCGGAGACCTGGGACGCGCTGGTCGCCCACTGGATCACCCACGGAGACCCCAGCCACGAGGACTGGCCCCTGGTGAACCTGCTCCGGGCGGACGCGCCGTGGCCCTCGGACCGTGACATCGCGCCGGCCAGGAAGTCCCTGCCCTGGAGAGGCCTCGGGCGGCTGATCGACAACGTCCCGTACTGGTCGGCCGAATTGCGGGCCCACGTCCACGAGCGAATACAGCTCCAGGAGGCGCAGCGGTGGGGCCAGCACCCTGACCTCGTGCCCTGGCACGAGGTCACCGACCCCCTCCCCCTGGCCCTCCTGAAGCTGCGCGTCTGACGTCCGTACACAGGCCTCAGAACACGATGAGCGCCCGGCCGCCCTTCCCCGCGATCATGTTCTCGAAGGCCGCCGGGATGCCGTCGAGCCCGATCCGGTCGGTCACCAGGGCGCCCAGGTCGAGGCGGCCCGCGCGGATGTGCTCGGCGAGGACCGGGAGGTCCACCGCGGGGTCGCAGTTGCCGTAGACGCAGCCGGAGAGCGTCCGGCCCCAGTGGAAGAGCTCCAGGGCGTTGAACGTCACCTGCTGGTCCTTGCCGCCGATGCCGACCACGGTCGTGCGCCCGCCGCGCCGCGTCGACTCCCAGGCCGTGCGGATCGTCACCGCGCGGCCCACGCACTCCACGGCCACGTCGACGCCGTGGCCGCCGGTCAGTTCGCGGATGTCCTTGGCCGTCGTCTCCGAGGCGACCACGTACTCCGTGGCGCCCGCCGAGCGCGCCAGCTGCTCCTTCTCGGGCGAGACGTCCACGGCGATGATCTGCGCGGCGCCCGCGATCCTGGCCGCCTGCAGCGTGGCGAGGCCCACCCCGCCGACGCCGTACACGGCGACGGTCTCGCCCGAGCGGACCCGCGCCGAGTGGTGCACGGCGCCGTACCCGGTCAGGACGGCGCAGCCGAGCAGGGCCGCATCGGTGAGCGGGACGCCGTCCGGCACCGGCAGGACGCAGCCGGCCGCGACCACCGTCTCCTCGGCGAACGCGGCGACGTTCAGGCCGGGGTGGAGCTCCGTGCCGTCCGGCCGCTTCGCGTAGACGTCCGCGGCACCCGCGAGGGCGTTGCCGCAGAGCCACACCTCGCCGAGCGAGCAGGCGTGGCATGTGCCGCAGGACGGCGCCCAGTTCAGGACGACGCCGTCGCCGGGCGCGAGGTGCGTGACGCCCTCCCCGACGGAGAGCACGGTGCCCGCGCCCTCGTGGCCGAGGACGGCGGGTACCGGGACACGCATCGTTCCGTTGGTGAGGGACAGGTCGGAATGGCAGACCCCGGCTGCGGCGAGGCGCACCCGGACCTGGCCGGGCCCCGGCTCCGGCAGATCGATCTCGGCGATCTCCAGCGGAGAGCCGACGGCGGGGAGGATGGCGGCGCGGACCACGTTCACGTACTCCTTGGGGGAAGGTGTCGGGCTCAGGGGCAGGGCTGGGCCGAGGCGGACTGGGCGGGTCAGAATTGCAGCGATTTCGTCTGCAAGTACTCGGTCAGACCGTGTGCCCCCAGTTCGCGGCCGACGCCCGACTGCTTGTAACCGCCGAAGGGGGCCAGGGGGTTGAAGCTGCCGCCGTTGATGTCGACCTGTCCGGTGTCCATCCGGCGGGCGAACGCGACCGCCTCCGCGTCATCCGCCGCCCACACCGCGCCCGCGAGCCCGTACACGGTGCCGTTGGCGATGCGCAGGGCGTCGTCCTCGTCCTCGTACCGGATGATCGAGACGACCGGGCCGAAGATCTCCTCCTGGGCGATGGTCATCTCGGGCGTGACGTCGGCGAAGACGGTGGGCTGGACGAAGTAGCCCTTCTCCTTGCCCTCGGGCGCTTCGGGGCCTCCCGCCACTACGCGGGCGCCCTCCTCGACGCCCTTCTCGATGTAGCCGCGCACCCGCGCCCGCTGCTTGGCGTTGACGACGGGGCCGATGCGCGGGCCGTACTTGGCGGCCGCGGCCGCGGCGAGCTCCACCGCCTCGTCGTAGCGGTCGGTGTGCACCAGCATGCGGGTCCAGGCGCTGCACGTCTGGCCGGAGTTGGACATGACGTTGGCGACGCCGACGTTGACGGCCTTGGTGAGGTCGGCGCTCGGCAGGATGACGTTGGCGGACTTGCCGCCGAGCTCCAGGGCGACGCGCTTGACGGCCTTGCCCGCGGTGGCGCCGATCTGCCGGCCGACCGCGGTCGAGCCGGTGAACGAGACGAGGTCGACGCCCTCGTGCTCGGCGAGTGCCTGGCCCGCTATCGGGCCGAGGCCGGTGACCAGGTTGAACACGCCCGCGGGTATGCCCGCCTCGGCCACCGCCTCGGCGAAGAGCTGGGCGGTGAGCGGGGTGTCCTCGGCGGGCTTGAGCACGACCGTGCAGCCCGCGGCGAGCGCGGGCGCCACCTTGTTGACGATCTGGTGAAGCGGGTAGTTCCAGGGCGTGATCGCGCCGACCACGCCGACCGGCTCCAGGTAGACGGTGGAGTTGCCCACCCGCTCCTCGAAGGAGTGCGTCGCGGCGAGCTCGGCGTACGAGCCGGAGACCAGGATCGGCACACCGGCGTGCACGGCCTGCGAGAACGGCAGCGGCGCGCCCAGCTCGGCGGTGACGGTCTCGGCGATCTCGTCCTTGCGGGCGACGAGGCGGTCGCGCAGGGCGCCGATCAGGGCGGCGCGCGCGTCGGGCGCCGTGGCGGCCCAGCCGGGCAGGGCGGCGCGGGCCGCGCGGACCGCGGCGTCGATGTCCTCCGCGGTGCCCGCGGGGACCTGGCCCACGGGCTGCTCGTCGGCCGGGTTCAGGACCGTGATGCTGTCGGTGCCCGCAGCCGGTCGCCAGGCACCGTCGATGTACATCCCGTCGTGGGCCTTCATCGCATTCCTCCAGGTAGTCGTCCGCCGTCCGCGCCCCAAACTAGCGCTGATAGTTTTCTGACACCAGGGGCATCAGGGACCGGTCCCGTCACGTCACGGCGTCGGCCAGCATGAAGGCGGCCACGGCCAGCAGGACCACCGCGAAAACGCGCTGCAGCCGGGGTCCCGAGACCTTCGCCGCCAGGCGCTTGCCGTCCCACGCGCCCAGGATCGCGGCCCCGATGAACGGGCCGACCACCGCCCAGTCGAGCGAGACGGCCGCGCCGGAGCGGGTGGCCAGGGAGGCCAGCGAGTTGGCCGTGATGACCAGCAGGCTGGTGCCGACCGCGGCCTCCATCCGGAAGCCCAGGACGGTGACCAGGGCGGGGACGGCGAGGAAGCCGCCGCCCACACCGAGCAGCCCGGTCAGTGCGCCCAGACCGGCACCGGCTCCGGCCGCCCTGCCCGGGTGTACGGCGCCGCTGCCGGAGCGGGCCGTGTCGGCGGGCCGGAGCATCTTGACGGCGGCGAGGGCGGCTATGGCGGCGAAGGCGCTGGTGAGGGCAGGTTGGGGCAGGTGGGCCGCGGCGGCTCCGGCGGCGGCCGCCGGAAGTATCCCGGCGGCCGCGAACGCCGCTCCGGCCGACCACCGCACGTGCCCGGCGCGAGCGTGCGCGTACAGGGCGGTCAGCGAGGTGACGGTGACGATGACCAGACT
This sequence comes from Streptomyces sp. NPDC046465, assembly GCF_040646035.1. NCBI lineage: Bacteria > Bacillati > Actinomycetota > Actinomycetes > Kitasatosporales > Streptomycetaceae > Streptomyces > Streptomyces sp. NPDC046465. Next base: position 131,214 of record NZ_JBEYZK010000018.1, on the reverse strand, counting down.
GGCGGTGGTGGCCGCGGCGGGGGTGAAGCCGAGCAGGTAGATCAGCGCGGGCACCGCGAGGACGCTGCCGCCACCGCCGAGGGCGCCGAGGGCCAGGCCGACGACGGCGCCCGCGAGCAAGGCCAGGATCAGGGCGGTCACGCTGTTCGCCCGGTGGTACGAGGCCCGGTGATACGAGGCCCGGTGATACGGGAGTGGGCCGAGGCGGTCGGGAACATCGGGCGCCTTCTGATCGCGTGCTGCTGTGCGGGCCGAGCAAGAAGCCCGGGGGAGCAAGGAGCTCAGGGGAGCAAGGAGCTCAGGGGAGAGGGGGCAAGAAGCTCAGGGGCGGGTGATGCGCAGGCCCGCGTCGGCCGCCGCCTCGAAGCCGTCGTCGACCGCGACGACCTCGCGCCCGGTCGCGTCCAGGAGGGAAGCGGCGATCGCCGCGCGCATCCCGCCCGCGCAGTGCACCCACACCGTGCCGTCCGGCACCTCGCCGCCCCGGCCGTGCAGTTCGTGGAGCGGGATGTGCACGGAGCCCTCGATGAAGCCGTGTGCGCGTTCGGAGTCGCGGCGCACGTCGAGCACCACGGCGCCCTCGCCGCGCCCGGTCACCTCGGCGAGGTCGGCGAAGCGGGCGCGCGGGAAGGAGGCGAGCCGGTCCCCCGCACGGACCCAGGCGGCCGGGTCCCCGGTGGCGGCCCCGGCCGGGCGGTCGATGCCGACCCGGGTCAACTCCCGCTGCGCGTCGGCGATCTGCGCCGGAGTGTCGGCGAGCAGGGTGACCGGCTTGCCCCACGGGATCAGCCAGGCCAGATAGGTGGCCGGCTTGCCGGTGCCCTCGAAGTTGAACGAGCCGGCCACATGGCCTTCGGCGAAGGCGACCCGGCCGCGCAGGTCGACCACCCACTCCCCCGCCGCGAGGCGTCCGGCGATCCGCGCGGCGTCGGCGGGCTCGGGCGGGGTCAGGTCGACGGGCGCGGGGCCCGCGGCGTTGGCGGGGCCCATGTGCGCGTAGTACGCGGGCACGTCGTCCAGTCCGGCGAGTACCCGCTCCACGAAAGCGTCCACGTCCAGGGTGAACGCGTCGTTGCCGGTGCGTTCCTTGCCGATCGTGGTCGCGTCGCCCTCGGCCTGGGAGGAGGAGCAGAAGCTGCCGAAGCCGTGCGTGGGCAGCACGGGCACCTCGTCGTCGAGCGTTTCCGCGAGGCGGCGGGCGGAGCTGTGCTGCGCGCGGGCCAGCTGCTCGGTCAGCCGCGGGTCCACCAGGTCCGGGCGCCCCGTGGTGCCGATCAGCAGTGAGCCGCCGGTGAAGACGGCCACCGCGCGGCCGTTCTCCTCCAGTGCGTACGAGGTGTGGTGCGGGGTGTGGCCGGGGGTGGCTATCGCCCGCAGCACCAGGTGCTCGTCCACCTCGGACGTGTCGCCGTCCAAAACGGCGGTACGGGGAAAGGCGACGTCGGCGTCGGCCGGGACGAGGTAGCGGGCGCCGGTGAGGCGGGCCAGTTCGAGGCCGCCGCTGATGTAGTCGTTGTGCAGGTGCGTCTCCGCCACGCAGGCGATGCGTGTCCCTCGCCGGGCGGCGGCGGCGATCATCTGGTCGACGTCCCGCGGCGGATCGATGACGACCGCCGTACTCGGGCCGCCCGCGAGGTAACCGCGGTTGCCCAGGCCTTCGAACTCCAGGGTTTCAACAAAAAACACAGGATTTCTCCTTCCTCAGGTTGGTCTACCCGGGAAGTTCCCGTTTAGGGCGGCCCGGTCCTCGACCGCTCCGTACGCGTGGTTGCGCTCCGGAAGCTGTCGGCCTCTCCGGGGCCCCTCCGGGGCGGCCCCCTCCGTGCACCGAGCCCCGCCGCGACGAGCAGCAGCCCGCCCAGCATCACGAACGGCGCGGCCACGCCCGCCACTCCGGCGATCAGGCCCGCCGACGCGGGGGCCGCGACCTGGCCGAGGCGGTTGCCGGTGAGGCGCAGCGCGAGCGCCGTGGAGCGGGCGTCGGCCGGGGCCGCCTGCACGACCGTCGTCATCGAGAGCGGCTGGCCGACGCCGAGGCAGAAGCCGAGCAGGACCAGCATCACGCCGAGGCCCCACACCGGCACGGGCAGCGCGACGCCCGCGCACAGCAGCCCGCCCGACGCGCAGGTGGCAATGGTCAGTACGGTGCGGCCGAGGAGATCGATCAGCGGTGTCATCACCAGGCGGCACGCGATGGTCGCCGCGGCCCGCAGCGAGAGCAGCAGCCCGACCGTGGCGGGTGCGATGCCCCGGTGCTCGCCGACCACCGGCAGGTAGGCGGTGAGGATGTCCGTCGCGGAGAGCACGGCGAGGCTGATGAAGATGCCCGCGGGGACACCCCGCGTACGCAGGATCCGTGAGACCGGCACCTTCGGGGCCTGCCGCGCGGGACCGCCCGCCGCGCGGACGTGCTCGATGCGCCACAGCGAGGTCAGCGAGACCGCGCCGACCGCCGCCGAGACGAGCAGGGCGACGGCGCTGGTGCGGTCGATGTCGGCGCCGATCAGGGCGCCCGCCGCGAGCGGCCCGACCAGCTGGCCGAGCGAGGCGCCGATGGTGAAGTGGCCGAAGTTGCGGTCCTGTTCGGCGGGGGCGGACTGCCGGGCGACGATCGACTGGGCGCCGATGACGAAGCAGAGGTGGCCCAGGCCCATGACCCCGCTCCATGCGGCCATCGCGGCGAGCGAGTCGGCCATGCCGCTGAGGGCGCAGCCACCGGCGATCAGGACGCCGACGGGCAGCAGCGGCGCGCACCGCCCGTGGTCCGTCCGGCGTCCGAGCGGCACGGCGGCGAAGAGCGGGAGCAGGGCGTAGACGCCCGCGATGACGCCGATGGCCCGCTCGTCGGCGCCCAGCGAGAGGGCCCGGTAGGAGACGGCGGGCCGCGCCATCGACACCGCCGCCTGCGCGAAGCTGAAGGCGACGACGAGACGGAGCAGCCAGCCCCTGCGACCACCGGGCCCGGATGACGCGGTCGGCATCAGATGATGCCGAAGAGGATTCCGGCGCCGAGCACCACGAGCGAGGTGAGCACGGCCCACTTGACGGTGAACTTGGTGTGGTCGCCGAACTCGACTTTGGCCATGCCGACGAGGACGTACACGGCGGGCACCAGCGGGCTCGACATGTGCAGGGCCTGTCCGGCGATGGAGGCGCGGGCGATCTCCAGGGTGGAGACGCCGTGCGCCTGGCCCGCCTCGGCGAGGACCGGCAGGACGCCGAAGTAGAAGCCGTCGTTGGACATGAAGTACGTGAGCGGGATGGAGAGCAGGCCGGTCACCAGGCCCATGTGCGGGCCCATGCCTTCGGGGATGGCGTCGACGAGCCAGTCGGCCATGTGGTCGACCATGCCGGTGCCGGTGAGGACGCCGGTGAAGACGGCGGCGGCGAAGACCATGCCGGTGACGTTGAGGACGTTCTCCGCGTGGGCGGCGATGCGGGCCTTCTGGTCGGGCATGTGCGGGAAGTTGACGGTGAGGGCGAGCGCGGCGCCGAGCAGGAAGAGGGCCGGGATCGGCAGCCACTCCATGATCATGGCGGTGAGCAGCAGGACCGTGAGAGCCGCGTTGAACCAGTAGAGCTTGGGGCGCAGGGTAAGGCGGTTGGGGTCGAGGCCCTGGAAACCGTCGTCGTCCGCTGCCGCTTCCACTTCCGCTTCCGCATCGGTGCCGGAACCTGAACCCGCACCGGAACCGGAACCGGAACCACCAGTGGTCTTCTTCGTGAGCGACGTACGGCCGTCGTCGCCGCCTGCGCCCACGAGCACCGTCTCGTCGGCCGTCTCCTTCTCCAGGACCTCGTCGAGCGACAGCGTGCCGAGCCGCTTGCGCTCGCGCAGGCCCAGTGCGTACGAGAGGAGGAACACGGCGACGAGCCCCATGGCGAGCGCCGGGATCATCGGTACGAAGATGTCGGCCGCGTCGACCTTCAGCGCGGTCGCGGCGCGGGCCGTCGGGCCGCCCCAGGGCAGCGTGTTCATGACGCCGTTGGCGGTGGCGGCGACACCCGTCATCACCACGAGGCTCATCTTGAGGCGCTTGTAGAGCGGATACATCGCCGAGACCGTGATCATGAAGGTCGTCGAGCCGTCGCCGTCGAGCGAGACGATCGCGGCGAGCACGGCGGTGCCGACGACGATGCGCATCGGGTCCGCCTTGCAGAAGCGGAGGATGCCGCGGACGACCGGGTCGAAGAGCCCGACGTCGATCATGACGCCGAAGTACACGATGGCGAACATGAGCATGGCCGCCGTGGGCGCCAGATTGCCGATGCCGTCGAGGACGTAGTCCCCGAGATGGGCGCCCTTTCCTACGAACACGCAGAAGAGCGCGGGGATCAGCACCAGCGCCGCGATCGGCGACATCTTCTTCATCATGATCAGCACCAGGAAGGTGGCGATCATGACGAATCCGAGGATTGTCAGCATGGGGGCTACCTAACGTTCACCATCGAACTCCCACCAGGTCTGGCGGTCCGGATGACGTTAGGACCCGCCATCCAGCGTTAACAAGATGTTGACGCGCGAGCAATAAGCGCAAAACTCCTGGTCAACAGGTCAACGGGTCGACGGGGTCAGTCGAAGAGGATCAGGCCGTTGCGGGTGCCCACCGCCAGTTCGCCCCCGGGACCGACGGCCAGGGCGGTACAGACGGAGGGCAGTACGAGGCGGCTGCGCGCCGCGCCGTCGCGTACGCCCACGACGGCGAGCACCTCGCCCGCCGCCACCGCGTACTCCTCGTCTCCCGGGAGCAGCGCCACGACCCTGATGCCGAGCAGCGCGGGCGCGTGCTCGTGGGACGCGGCGAGGGCGGGCGCGACCGCCTTGGCCCGTCGGACGCCCTCCAGACGGGTCCGCCGGCCGACGGGGCGCGCCAGAGCGGCGAGCGGCTCCTCCATGGGCAGGATCCTGGTCCGCTCCTGGCCGACCACGAGCAGCTCCTGCCGCCCGCCCGCGCTCAGCGCGTACGTCCCCCACGCGGCGCGGTCCGGCAGGTGCAGGCGGCGTCCGGTCGTCACGTCCACGAGATACAGCCCGTGGTGGGAGGTCGGCAGGGCGACGAGGAGCCGGTCACCGAACCGCAGCACGCGCAGGTCGGAGAAGGACGGCTCTTGGCCGGGATCGAAACAGGGCACGTCGAGCCGGGGCCCCTCCCGCACGTCGTGCACGGCCAGCCTGCTGCCGCCCGGCCCGTCCCACACGGCAAGGGAGAGGACGCTCTGAACCCCGTCCCCGTCCCCGTCCCCACCCCCGCCCCCATCCCCATCCGATTCCCCTTCCGGCGGAAGCGCCGCGAGCCAGGCGGGACCGTGCGCGCTGTGCTCGACGGGCGTGCGCAGCGGGGTTCCGGCCCGCCGCGGCACTCGTCCGCCGCCTCGCGTGAAGTCCCAGTACTCCAGGACACTGAGCTCGCTGCGGGCGAAGAGCAAGGGGCGCGGCGCACCGTCGGGGACGGGCCACCGGGCCGCCACCAGTTCCCGCACCCCGCTCTCACACCGGCCGCAGCCGCTGGGTCAGCAGGCCGTCGCCGCCGTCGCGCACCTGGAGCGAGCCGTCCGCACTGCCCGCCACGACGTCGGTACGGCCGTGCACGGTGACGGTCGTGACAGCGGCGACGGGGCGGACCGCGTCCACCGCCTCCGTCAGGTCCAAACCCGCCGTGGTCGCCCGCAGACGCCACAGGTGACCGCGGTCGTCCCCGCACAGCAAGGCGTCGCCCGCGGCGCCGAACGACCTGACGGGCACGGGCATCCGGCGCTCCCACACCGCCCCCTTGGCCGACCGGTCGGGCAGGACCCGCAGGCGGTGGTCGTCACCGGCGCTGACCGGCCGCGGCCCCTCGGGGCCCGGCACGAAGGCGAGGGCGGAGACGCGCCCGTGGTGCGCCCCCACCGGCTCACCGGCCAACCGGCACGACGGCAGCGACCACTCCCGCACCATCCCGTCGTCCGCGCCGACGAGGAGCCTGCCGCCGCCGTCGGGTGCCAAAGCGAGCGCGGTCGTCCACGCCCGTTCGGCGGGGGCGGGCCCCTGCGCGTACCAGCGGTCGTGGGTGACGTCCCAGCAGCAGATACGGCCGGTGTCCGTGCCGACGACGACCACGTCGCGCGGTCCGACACGGCCCGTCGTGAGCCGCGCGGGGATGCCCGGTACGGTGAACTCCCGCTCGGCGACCGGCAGTCCGCCCCGCAGCACAAGCACCCTGACCCGGCCGCCGCTCTCTCCCGTGACCACGAGGTCGCGGCCGTCGGCGGTGCGGCCGATCGCCGCGCACTCGATCAGCGGGGTGTCCCAGGGGACCGGCCACGGCACGTGGCGGCGCCACAGCTCTTTGGAGTCGGCCGGGTCCCAGCAGTGGATCTCGTGGTCCTCGCCCACGCTCACCAGTACCGCCCCGCCGCCCGCTCCCCGCACCTCGCCGACCGCGAGGACCGGGCCGTGGTGGGCGGTGAACTGGGTGGAGTCCGCGGCGTGCGCGGTGGGCCACAGGCGTACGACGCCGTCGCTGCCGCCCACCACGGCCGTCCCGGCCATGGTGCACACCGCCGCCGCATCGTGCGGACGGACCTGTCCGCCGACGCGCTCTCCGGTGACCAGGTCGTACAGCTGGAGCCCCCGTTGGTTCCCCAGAACCGATACGCAGTCCACCTGGCCGAGCGCGAAGGTGGCCACGCGGACCGAGGTCCCCGCGTCGGTGCGCAGCGGCAGGCCGACCGGGCGGCCGCTGTCCACGTCGATGCGGTGCAGTTCCCCGCGCACCGTCGCGACCGCGGCGAGCCACTGCCTGCCGGCCTTGCGGACGGCCAGCGAGGCGATGGGGCCCGCGCCCTTGAGGAGGGCCCTGACCGGCAGGCCGTCGCCGAGGGAGGACAGCCGCACGGTGTCGTCGGCGCCCGCGGTCACGAGGAGCTGTCCCCGCGGGTGCTCGGTGACGAGGTCGAGGTGGGTCACCGGGCCCTCGTGGCCCGTTGTCACCACGGAGTAGGCACTGCTCCGGACGTCGTACAGCGCGGCGGTGCCGTCTCCATGACCGCACAACAGCGTCTCGGGCGACAGTCCGCGCGGCGCGGCGCAGCTCGTGACGTACCGTCGGCTCTGGTCGGAGGAGCGCGGGTCCCGGGCGCCGAAGATATTCAGGCAGGTGCCCGCGAGCCGATCGTCACGGGACGCACGCAGCCATAGGTCGCGCGAGGACACGGACCGCAGTTGTTTGCGGGTGAGCGGCACCTGGGCGGTGCCGTTCGCCAGCGCGTACACCAGGACGGACCCGTCACCGAAGCGCAGCGCGGCCCACCCCCGCTCGGCGGGCGAGCCGTGCTCCCTGGCCAGGACCACCACCTGCTCGGCCACCGTCAGGATCGAGCGGCCGTACGCGTCCTCGGCGTCGAAGCCCGGCTCCGGCGGCAGTTGCCACGTCGAGCAGCCCCCGGACGGCATGTCCCACAGGTGGAGCAGACGGCTGCGTTTGGCCGTGTACGACCGCCCGACGGCGTCCAGTTCCACGTACTCGTCGTGGCTGAGCACCGCGGCGTGCCCGGGGTGCCGCGGCGGTCCCGACCACGTGGCGGAGAACAGGTCGTTGCCGACCTGGGTGGCCCCCCCACCGCTCCCCCGTGTCCAGGTCCCAGCACTGCGCGCGCTCCCGCCAGGGCCGCCGCTCGAAGAACCAGGCTCCTTTCCCGTCCTCGCCGGGCGCGACCACCCCGTACGCCGTCCCGTACCCCATCCCCTCGTACCGCCGCGGTCCCTCATGCGGGTTCCACGCCGCCCACCGCGCCCGCCACGGCAGCGCACCGCCCTCGTCGCAGGACGCGGCGAGCGCGTCCGCCCTGCGGCACACGGCCGCGAGCCGGAGCCGCGCCCGCGCCCCGGAGTCGGGGCCCGTCACGCCCTGGAACCGCAGCAGCTCCTCCACGTCCCGCACCGCCCGCCCGGCCCTGCGCCCCGCCGCCGTCCTCAACCCCGGGAGCGCCGCCAGGAGTTGGCCGGGGTCGGAGTCGAGGACGAAGCGGGCCTCCTGCACCAGCGGGTCGAGGACGCCGCCCTCTCCGGCGTGCAGCGCCAGGTACCGGCGTACGTAGGGGTGGTCGAGGCCGCGCAGGGACTCGGTGACCTTGCGCTGGACGCGGGCGGCGTCCTGGTGTTCGCGCAGGTACTCGATGAGGGCCCGGTGGTAGACGCGGTAGACGGAACCGCCGCCCTCGACGCTCTCCACGACGTACGAACCGGCGGCCTGCCGCAGCCACACGATGTGCTCGTCACGGTAGTCGCGTCCGGTGATCGCGGAGGCGAGCCGGGGCCAGATGCCCGCCCAGGGCAGGCCCGCGCCCTGCGCGTAGGCCAGCGGGAGCAGCAGGTCCCTGGCCTGTCCGGCCTTGGGGCCGAGGCGCTGCACCAGGTCGCGCTCCATCGCCTCGCCGGGCAGCCGTGGCAGCTCGTCGCACCACCGCCGGTCGTAGGGGTCCGGCGGGTGCGGTTCGCGGGCGATGGTGCGGGCGGTGATGCGGGCGACGAGGAAGGACCGGCCCGCCGCATCGGCCACGGCCTGCGCGATGGCGTCGACGAGTCGGTCATCGGCGGTGGCGAGCGCCGAGCCGGGGACGGTGAGCAGCTTGCGGGTGTAGGCACGGACGGCTCCGGGGTCCGCGTAGCGCGCGTCGTCGAGGTCGACGCGCCGGGCCGTGCCGGGCAGGCGCCGCGCGATGTGCGGGCGGGCCCCGATCAACAGCCGTAGCGGCAACTGGCGTTGGGGGTCGGCGAGCGGGATCAGGAGTTCGTCGACCGTCTCGTGCGGGGCGAGCGCCTCGTCCACGGAGTCGACGAGGACGACCAACGGGCGCTTTCTGAGCTGGAGTTCGGCGGCGAGCGCGCCGAGTGATCCGGCGGCGCAGCCCGCGGCGGCGGCGAGCGCGTCCAGGAGCTGCGGGGTCGACTTGTGGCTCGCGTTGACGGCGACGTCGACGGCGCCGCGCTCGGGTACGGCGTCGGGCAGTTCACCGCGCTCCACGGAGTCCCTGCGGTCCGGGTCGGTGAGCACCGCGACCATGCCGAGGAGCGAGGACTTGCCGGAGCCGGGGTCGCCGGTGACCACGCACAGGCGCTCGGCCGACCGCTGCGGGCTGAGCCAGGAGGCGAGGTCGGCGAGGGCCGTGTGGCGCCCTGTGAAGTTCCAGACCTCGTCGTGGGAGACGTCGGTGCCGCGGGCGCGGGGCAGGAAGAAGCTCAGGAGCTCCTGTTCGCGTGCGGCCCGTTCCCGCGAGCGCAGGGCGACGATGCGGTCGATCTCGTCGAGCTTCAGGCCTGCCGCGTCCGGGATGTGCCGGGGGTTGGGCAGGAAGGCGGGGATCGCGGCCCTGCCGTGGCTGAACGACCAGACGGGGACCTGGGTCGCGGGCACCTCGGGGTCGGCGGCGACCGCGTTCATGACGTCGTTGAGGCTGATGTGGGCGGGCGCGTGCCCGGCGGTCGCCCGGCGGCGCACGGCGCGGTCGAACGCGACGGAGAGCGCCCCGGCGGAGCTCTCCTCCTTGCGCCGCGACGAGCCGACGAGCACGAGCCCGGTGCTGCTGGTGGCCGTGCGGCGGCCACGCCTGGCCTCCAGGGCGCTGCTGAGCGCCTTGTCCGTGCCCTCCTCGGCGTAGCAGGCGTCGATCATCACGAGGAGGCGTTCGAAGGCGGTCTCCTCCCAGAGCTGCGCGATCAGGTCGTCGGTGGGCAGTGCGGTGCCGCGCAGATCGTCCGCGTCGCTGTCGGCGAGGAGGAGGTAGTGGCGGCCGCTGTGCTCGGATGTGACGCCGTGCGTGGCGATGTAGAGCACCACGTAGTCGTCGGGGGTCCGCTCCGGTGCCCGCGCGAACGTGCGCAGGGTGTCCAGGAGTCCGGCGCGGGTGGGGTCGATGCCGGGGTCCGCGCCCCGCTGGTAGCCGAGCGTGCCGAGGAAGAGGTCGTCGACGCGGCGGACGTCGTCGGCCAGTTCGGGCAGGGCGAGTTCGGGGTGGCGGCGCACGTCCGGCACCGCCGTGGAGATCAGGAAGCGGCGCGCGGTGTCGTCCGGCGGGCGCGGCGGGCCGACCGCCTCAGGCGAGGTGGCAGCCATCGGACACCGCCCGGCCCGCCTCGGGAGTGTTGAGGTAGCGGGTGGCGTCGTGGGCGCGGGCGCCGTTGTGCACGAGGTGGTTCACGACCCGTTCGCCGAAGAGCGGCCGGAGGTCCTTCGTCGGCGCGACGGCATCGCCCTCGTCGGAGATGTTCGTCCAGTGTGCGACGCGGCCCGGCCAGCGGCCGGGGCCCGCACCCTCGCCGGTGCGCAGCCGCTCGAAGACCAGGGTGCGGATGCCCAGCGGGGAACCGAGCGTCACCAGCGAGCGCACCGGCCACTCGGGGTGGGCGCAGAGCGCCTCGTAGGCGACCACGCTGCCCAGGGAGTGGCCGACGAGCACCCGGGTGTCGTCGGTGACGGCCGCCGCGACGCGCCGCTGCACGGCTTCGCGCACGGCCGGGTCGCACAGGTAGGCGCGGACCTGCTTCAGGTCGTGGATGAGGGCGCGCGGTGCCAGGCCCGCGAAGAAGCGCGAGTTGTCGAGGGCGTTGAGGGCCCGCTGTACGGAGCGCGGTGCGCGGGCGAGGGTTCGGGCGTCGGGCGACACGACCGCTCTGTCCGTACGGGCCGCCTCCGCCCAGAGGGCGAGCAGCAGCTCGGTCTCGAATCCGGCGCCGACGTCACCGGCGTCAAGGGGCGCGTCGCGCGCGGCGAGGGTGCGGCCCCGGGGGCGGAACAGGTCGCCGTAGAAGGCGCACGTCACGTCGTCCGCGGCGAGCGCGGGCGCTTCGGCCCTGGTCAGCCCGTCGGTCAGCGCGGGGAACCAGGAGCCGTGCAACTCCCTTTCCCCGCTGAACTGTTGACCGACGCCGTGCAGGCAGACGACTCGCGCCATCGAGCACCCCCGGTTCCTCCCTCGGGTGCGATCACCTTAGCAACGAAGGCTCCGTGCGCACCCTGCCTCAGCGGGGCCCTTCGAGGCGGCACCCCAGGTAGGCGTGGAGCAACTCCCGCGCTTCATCGATCAGTTGGGCGTCACCGGTCGGGTCGGCGCGGAACGCCAGCTGGAGGACCGCGTCGACCGCCTCGACGCCGACCAGCATCGTGCGGCGCAGGGCGGCGTCGAGCGGGCGGTCCAGGTGGACGGCGAGCAGGGCGGCCACCCGCTCGGCGACCTGGAGGTTCGCGTCGGGCATCGCCTCGGGGGCGGAGGGGACGCCGAAGTCGACGAGCCCGAAGCCGGGGACCGTGCGCATCATCACCAGGTACTCGTCGAAGGCCGCGTCGACGGCGCCGCGCCAGTCGCCGTGCTCGATGCCGGTCACGCGGGCGGCCACCCGTTCCGCGTACGCGTCGAGGTTGCGGTGGGCAAGGGCGTCCGTGAGTGCTCTCTTGTTGCCGAAGAACCGGTAGACCGAGCCGATCGGGACGCCCGCGCGCTGGGCGACGGCGCGGGTGGTGAGGCCTTCGTAGCCGGTCTCGTCCAGGACGGCGGCGCAGGCATCGAGGATGCGTGTCAGGCGCTCGGCGCTGCGCTCCTGTACGGGGACGCGGCGCATGGAGGCCGGGGGCCGCGGGTCGGGCCGCGGGCCGGGGTGCAGGCCGGGGTGCGGGTCCTCGGGCGGGTTCGGGTGGGGCATTCCGGGAGAGTAGAGCATGGCTCACATTCACGCTTCCTCTTGCGGAAGGAAAAAGCGAATCCTACGGTGTCCCATAGGAATCACTGATGAGGGAGCGGTGTGATGATCGGGGACCACGCAGGCAACGCGGACCGAACGGACGCGAGCGACGCACGCAAGACCGCAGAAGGGCTGGCCTATCTCTCCGGCTTCGGCAACGAACACAGCTCCGAAGCCGTGCCCGGCGCCCTGCCGCACGGCCGCAACTCCCCCCAGCGCGCCCCCCTGGGCCTCTACGCCGAGCAGCTGAGCGGCAGCGCCTTCACCGAGCCCCGCGCGCACAACCGCCGCTCGTGGCTGTACCGCATCCGCCCCTCGGCCGCGCACCCGCAGTTCACGCGCGTCGACAACGGCGCGCTCCGCACCGCCCCCTTCGCCGAGTCGGCCCCCGACCCGAACCGGCTGCGCTGGAACCCGCTCCCCGACCCCGCGCCCGGCACGGACTTCCTGGCGGGCCTGTGGACGCTGGGCGGCAATGGGGACGCGACGCAGCGCACCGGCATGGGCATCCACCTCTACCACGCCAACTCCTCGATGCGGGACCGCGTGTTCAGCGACGCCGACGGTGAGCTGCTCGTCGTGCCCGAGCACGGCGGGCTGCTGCTGCGCACTGAGTTCGGGCTGCTGCACGCGGAGCCCGGCGAGGTCGCGCTGATCCCGCGCGGCGTCCGCTTCCGCGTGGAACTCCTCGACGCGACCGCGCGCGGTTACGTGTGCGAGAACTACGGCGCGCCCTTCCAGCTCCCCGACCTCGGCCCGATCGGCGCCAACGGCCTGGCGAACGCCCGGGACTTCCGGGCGCCCGTGGCGGCGTACGAGGACGTCGAGGGCCCGGTGGAGGTGGTGAACAAGTTCTGCGGCAACCTGTGGCGGGCGACGTACGACCACTCGCCGCTCGACGTGGTCGCCTGGCACGGCAACCACGTTCCGTACGTGTACGACCTGCACCGCTTCAACGTGATCGGCTCGATCAGCTACGACCACCCGGACCCCTCGATCTTCACGGTCCTTACCTCGCCGTCCGACACCCCGGGCCTCGCGGGCGTCGACTTCGTCGTGTTCGCGCCGCGCTGGCTGGTGGGCGAGGACACCTTCCGGCCGCCGTACTTCCACCGGAACGTGATGAGCGAGTACATGGGCCTCATCGAGGGCGCGTACGACGCGAAGGCAGAAGGCTTCGTGCCCGGCGGCGGGTCGCTGCACAACATGATGTCCGCCCACGGACCCGACCGCGAGACCTTCGAGAAGGCGTCGGCGGCCGAGCTGAAGCCGCACAAGATCGACGACGGCCTTGCCTTCATGTTCGAGACCCGCTGGCCGGTGACCGCGACCGAGCAGGCAGCGACCGCGTCCCACCTTCAGCGCGGCTACGACGACGTGTGGCAGGGTCTGGAGCGCCACTTCCGCAACTGACGCAAAACCACTCTGATTCGGAGAGACGTGACCGCTTTCGCCCCGGACTCGATCGTCCTGAATCGGAAACTTCCGCTCTGGTACCAGGTGTCGCAGTCGCTGCGCGCCTCGATACTGGGCCGCACGCCCGAGGCCCCGCTCCGGCTGCCCACCGAGGAGCAGCTGGCGGGGCACTACGGAGTGAGCGTGCTGACCATGCGGCAGGCGCTCAAGGAGCTGGAGGACGAGGGGCTGATCACCCGCCACCGGCGGCGCGGCACCTTCATCGAGCCGAGCGCCCACCGCGGCTCGCCCGTCCGCCTCCTTGGCTCGGTCGACGCGATCGTGGCCCAGCAGTCGGGCATGACCACCCGGCTCCTCGACCACGGCACCGCCCCGCTCACCGCCGAACTCGCCGGGCACTTCCCGGACTCGGCCGAGGTGGCGACGTACCACCGGCTGCGCTGCGACGAGAAGACCGGGGAGCCCACCAACCACGCCCGCAACTTCGTCCGCCCCGACCTCGCCGCCCGCATCGAGCCGGACGACCTCGTGCGCTGGCCCATGACGAAGGTCCTGCGCGATGTGGTGGGCGTCCGCATCAGCCGCATCACCGACACCGTCGAGGCCACGCTCGCCGACCCGGAGACCGCCCGGCTCCTCGAAGTGCCGCTGCTCAGCCCGATCCTGCACTACACGGGCATCACCTACGACGAGGACGGCCGGACCCTCGACGTGGCCCGCATCCACTACCGCGGCGACCGCTTCTCCTTCTCGGTCACTCTCGACGCCACGTGACGGACCCGGCCGGACACGTCGTACGATGCCGGGCGTGACGCACGACGAAGCGCCGCTGCTCGCGGACCTCATGCCGTGGTCCGTCGCACCGCTCCGGCCGGGCCGCGGGTGGCCGATGGGCCCGGACGCGGCCTCCCTGAAAGCCCGCTGGGACGCCCTCGTCCGCGCCCGCGGCGACGACCGCGAGGCCCTCTTCCGCCCCACGCGCGCCCGCACCCTGCACACCGCGGTGACCCAGCTGCCCGGCCACCGCGGCGGAACGGGCCGCCTTGCCAGGGAGAGCGGTCCCTGCCCCGAGCCCGTCCGTATCCTGCACGGCCCCTACGACGAGCAGTGGCTCATCCCCGACCACCGCCTCCTGGACGTCGCCCGCCCCGAACTGTGGCGGGTCGCGGGCGAGGGCCAGCTCTTCGCCGTGGAACAGGGTTACGTGCCCGGGGCCGCGGGGCCCGCGGTCCTCGTGACCGGGGTGCTCCCGGACGGGCGCTCGCCCGCCGGGCGGCCCGGCCGGATCCGGCCGCTGTTCCGCCGCCCCGGGGGCCTGGAACCCAATGTGGCGCCGGGGCTGCTCGCACACCTCTCGGACGTGCTCGGCGGGGAGGTCACCGCGCGGGACGTGCTGGCGTGGGTGCTGGCGGCCGGTACCGGGTCGGCGGCGGGCTGCCGGGTGCCGCTCCCCCGCGACGCCGATGTCTGGGCGCGGGGTGTGGAGCTCGGCGGGCGATTGCTGCGGCTGCACCTGCGCGGCGACGGCGAGCGGCCGAAGCTGCCCGGCGGCCGCAGGCCGTACGTCCGGGCCCCGCTGCCCGCACGGCCCACCGCCCTGTCGTACGACGCCGAGGAGGAGCTCCTGCTGGTCGGCGACGAGGGCGTCATCTCGCCGGTGCCGAAGGAGGCGTGGGAGTACGAGGTGAGCGGCGTGCGCGTCGTGGAGCGCTGGTTCGCGCTGCGCACGGAGGCGGCGGAGGCCGGGACACTTGAGGCGATCCGCCCCACGACCTGGCCCCAGACGTGGACGTCCGAGCTGCTCGAACTGATCACGGTGCTCGCACTGACCGCCGAACTGGGGCATGAGCGGGAGCAGTTGACGGCCTCCCTGGACAGCACCGCCACCACCACCGCCACCACCACCGCCACCATCACCGGGGACGAGCTGCGCCGGGCGGGCGTCCTGCCCGTGCCCGACACGGCCCGGCGCCCCGCCTCGGTCCTCGACCACCGCGAAGAGGGCCCGGACGGGCAGTTCGCCCTGCTCTAAAGCCCTTCGCCCGGTTCGGGCCGGAACGAGTCGAGGAGTCGGCGCAGCGCCCGCTCGAAGCTCTCGTCCGCGTCACCGGGCGGCGGCGCCCCCGTCAGCATCGCCGCGAGGCGCGGGTACGCCCCGTCCGCCAACTGCCCGGTCAGATAGGCGAGCCGCACCTCCTGCTCCTGGTCGGCCGACCACGGCAGGCCCCTGGTGCGCTCGGCGGACGCGATCTCGTTGGCCACGGACGTCAGCGCCGTGCCGTTGACCATCGCGATGAGCTCCATCTTGGTGCCGTAGGGCGCGTCGAGGGTCTCCAGGACGCCGAGGCAGTGTTCCAGGTAGCGCAGCGCGTTCGGGCTGAAGCCATGGACCGTCGACATCACGCGCACCATCCACGGGTGCCGGTGCAGGATCGCCCTGGCCTGCCGCCCGATGCCCAGCATCCCGGCGTACCAGTCGGCGCCCACGGCCTCATCGGACAGCTCGTACTCGCCGCTGACCGCGTCGACCATGAGCTCGTAGAGGTCCTCCTTGCGCGGCACGTAGTTGTACAGCGACATGGTGCCGCAGCCGAGATCGCCCGCCACGCGGCGCATGGACACCGCGTCGATGCCGTCCGCGTCGGCGATGCGGACGGCCGCCGCCGCGATGTCGGCCCTGCTGTACGCGGGCCTGGGGCCGCGTCCCGCACGCTCGGGGCGCGCCCAGATCACTTCGGGAGTGGCCGCTCGGCCCGCCATGGATCATCACCTCGCCCACCATGTTAGTTACGTACAGCGTACGTAGTGAGGTACCGTGCCGTCATGACTTCTACGTACGCTGTACTTAGTGAGGGTCTGGAGAAGCGCTTCGGCTCCGGCGGCACGGCCGTCGACGCGCTGCGCGGCCTGGACCTCGCCGTCGCCGAGGGCACCGTCTGCGGACTCCTCGGCCCCAACGGCGCGGGCAAGACCACCGCGGTGCGAGTGCTCGCCACCCTGCAGGCGCCGGATGCCGGGACCGCCCGGGTCGCGGGCCACGACGTGGTGCGGGACCCGGCGGCGGTGCGCCGGCGCATCGGCGTCACCGGCCAGTACGCGTCGGTGGACGGCGACCTGACCGGCCGTGAGAACCTGCGGCTCTTCGGACGGCTGCTGCGGGCACCGCGGGGACGCACCGACGAGCTCCTCGAACAGTTCGGGCTCACCGAGGCCGCCGAGCGCCCGGCCCGCACGTACTCCGGCGGCATGCGGCGCCGCCTCGACCTCGCGGCGAGCCTGATCACCAGGCCCGCCGTGCTCTTCCTCGACGAGCCCACCACCGGCCTCGACCCACACAGCAGGAACGGCATCTGGGAGGCCGTGCGCCGGCTCACCGACGAGGGCACGACGGTGCTCCTGACGACCCAGTACCTGGAGGAGGCCGATCAACTGGCCGACGACATCGTGCTGATCGACGGCGGCCGGGCGGCGCACCACGGCACCCCCGCGGAGCTCAAGGCCCTGATCGGGAACTACGCGGAGGTCGTCGTGGACCGGGACGCGGCGCTGCCCGCCGCGGCGGCGGTGCTCGACCGGCTGACGGGCGCCGCGCCCGTCCTCGACGCGGCGAACCGTACCGCCGGGGTGGTCGCCCTCGACCCCGCGCTCACGCTGCCCCGGCTCGTCCGCGAACTGGACGCGGCGGGCGTCCCCGTCGTGGACGCGAGCCTGCGGCGGCCTTCGCTTGACGACGTCTTCCTGCGCCTCATCCCATGAGCTCCGCCCCCGCTCCCGCCCGCGCCCCGCACCCCGAAGTCCACCCCCGACCTCCGGAGATCTCCCCCATGAGCGCCCTCCTCCACGACGGCACCGCCGTACTCGGCCGGCATCTGCGGCGCGTCCGGCACGCGCCCGCGATCCTGGTCATGACCCAGACGATGCCCATCGTCTTCCTGCTCTTCTTCGGCTACGTCTTCGGCAGCGCCCTCGCGATGCCCGGCTCCGACTACCGGGCCTACCTCGTGCCGGGAATGTTCGTGGCGACCGCCGCGGGCGGCATCATGAACGGCATGTTCACCGCCGCCCAGGACACGCACCGCGGCGTGTTCGACCGGCTGCGGACGCTGCCGATGAGCAGGGCGGCGGTGCCGCTCGGACAGGCGCTCGCCGACCTGGTGACCACGGCGGCGGGCCTTGTGCCACTGGCGCTCGTCGGGCTCGCCATGGGGTGGCGGATCGAGGGTGGGCCGCTCGCCGCGGCAGGCGCGTTCGGGCTGCTGCTGCTCTTCCGGTTCGCGACCACCTGGGCCGGCATCCTGCTCGGGCTCGCCTCGCAGAGCGAGGAGGCGGCGGGCCAGCTGGGCAGCGCCACGTTCATGCTGCCGCTGCTGTCGAGCGCTTACCTGCCGACCGACGATCTGCCGTCCGGGCTGCGCCTGGTCGCCGAGTGGAATCCGATCAGCGCGGTGGCGACGGCGGTACGTGATCTGTTCGGCAACGCCCCCGTCCCCGCGGACGCGGCGTGGCCGGTGACGCATCCGGTGGCGGGGGCGGTCCTCTGGTCGCTGGCGCTGCTCGCGCTGTGCGTACCGCTCGCCGCGCGCCGGTACGCGCGCGGCGGAAGCTGAAAACCTGTGGTGCTCAGGCTCAGGGCATGGGTGGGCCGGGGTGGTGGTGATAGGTGACGGGGTGGAGCGGAGTGGGTGGGAAAGACCCGCCGCAGAGCGGCGGTTCCGTCCCGGGGACCACCCGCGGTCAGCGTCCGCCGAACAGCGAACGCCGCAGCCTGCGCAGTGGCGCGAAGAGCGAGACTCGCCTCACTCGAGCACCCCTGCTGCTGCGGGCGTGCGCGGCGTCACGTGAGGTCAGCTCACGCATCAGCAGTGTCGCCTCGTGCGACTCGCGCTGCGGGACGGCAGGGCCGCCCAGCACCGAGAGATGACGATCGAGACGCGAACTGCTCGCGCTGCTGCCACAAGTGATCGCAGGGACACGCGCCCTGCTGCGCACCGTTATCTGTTCCATGTCACTCCCCACCCGTACGAGGGCACCCGGCCCAGGGCAGGTTAACCCTATCGCCCTGTCATGACACTCGTGTATCCCGGTCACAGGATTCACCTACCCCACAAGGAGGTTGACGATTACTCTCCGGATCTGCGGGATTCCAGGGCGAGTTGGACATACACCCTGAGAACGGTCGCCCGCAGCCGCCGGAGGCGCGCCGGTGATGACGTGGGCACCGTGCGCGCATCGGCGTACGTGGGTTATCTCACGTGCGGTTTTCCCGGCCCCGTGGCCTCCAGACAGCCCCTCAGCCGCAGCAGCCCGTCCCGCATCCGGGTCTTGACCGTCCCCAAAGGGACGGACAAGCTCCGGGCCACCTCCCGATAGGTGAACCCGTCGTAATAGGCGAGCGTGACGGCCTGGCGCTGCAGGTCGGTCAGGTGACCGAGACAGCCGCGCACCCGCTCCCGGTCGAGGCTCGCCTCGACCTCCTCGGCGACCTGGTCGAAGGCGGGACCGTCCCCGTACCGCGCCGCCCGCGCCTCGCGGTCCCGCGCCGCCCGCACGCTGCGCACCCGGTCCACGGCCCTGCGGTGGGTGAGCGTCAGGATCCAGGACAGGGCGCTGCCTCGCGCCGGGTCGAACCGGGGCGCGATGCGCCAGACCTCGACGAGCACCTCCTGGGCCACCTCCTCGGACTGCGCGTGATCGCGCACCACTCTGCGTACGAGTCCGAAGACCTGGCCCGACACCAGTCCATACAGCTCCTCGAAAGCCTGCTCGTCCCCCTCGGCGACCCGTAGCAGCAGCTTGTCCGCCTCCACCCGTTCCCCCTCCCCCGCTTCCGCTCCGCCGGCTGTCCGGCGCCAGACATTCGGCGCGGGAGGCGCCGCGGATGCGAAGGGCGCGACATCGGCCCAATCCGCCCGCGCCGCGGCCCCGAATGGCTCCTGTCAGTCAGGTACATCAGGCTCATGAGGACGCGTGAGGACGGATGGGATGAAAGCGAACACCGGGAATCGGGCGGGGCGTCGCGGCCTCGCCACGCTGGTCTGCGGCGCACTCGCCGCCGGGGGGCTCGTGGCCGCCGGGGTGAGTGCGCTGGAACCGGGGGCCGCCCGGGCCTCCAGCCACCGGGAGGCCCCGCTGATCTCGGGGCAGCCGCAGTACGACAACACGGACGTGTACGCGTTCGTCAGCCCCGACAAGCCCGACACCACGACGCTCGTGGCGAACTGGATCCCCTTCGAGGAACCCGCGGGCGGGCCGAACTTCTACCTCTTCCCCGAGGACGCCCGCTACGACATCCACATCGACAGCGACGGGGACGGCCAGGGCGATCTGCTCTACCGGTGGACGTTCGACACCAAGGTCAGGAACGGGAACACCTTCCTTTACAACACCGGCCCCGTGACGGCCCTCGACGATCCCGACCTCAACATCACACAGACGTACGACATCGATCTGCTGAAGCTGAAGGACCAGAAGGTCGTCTCCACGAAGAAGATCGCCAACGGCCTGCCGATCGCCCCGTCCCGGGTGGGCAAGGCATCGATGCCCGACTACAAGAAGCTGCGCGACCAGGCCGTGCGCAAGGTCGCGGGCGGCGGCACGTCGTACGTCGGGCAGGCGGACGACCCCTTCTTCCTCGACCTGCGGGTCTTCGACCTGCTGTACGGGGGAGACCTGTCTGAGGTCGGCCGGGACACGCTCAAGGGCTACAACGTGAACACGGTCGCGCTGCAGGTGCCGAACGCCGAGATACGCCAGTCGGAGAAGCAGCCGACGGTCGGCATCTGGTCGACGACCGAGCGCAAGAACGCCGGAGGCGACTGGGCCCAGGTGTCCCGGCTCGGCAATCCGCTGGTCAACGAGGTCGTGGTGCCGCTGCGTGACAAGGACAAGTTCAATGCCTCGGCGCCGTGGGACGACGCCCAGTTCCTCCCCTACGTACAGAAGCCCGAGCTGCCGAAGCTCCTGGAGAAGTTCTACGGCGTGAAGGCGCCCGCCGAGCCCAGGAAGGACCTGGTCTCCGTCTTCCTGACCGGCGTGCAGGGCCTCAACCAGCCGCCCGGCGTGCGCCCCGCGGAGACGTTGCGCCTCAACACCTCCATCAAGCCGTCCGCCGACCCGAAGCGGCTCGGTGTCCTCGACGGCGACAACGCGGGCTTCCCGAACGGGCGGCGCCTCGCCGACGACGTCGTCGACATCGAACTGCAGGCGGTCGCGGGTGAACTCGTGGGGGCCAAGAATGATCTGGGCGACGCGGTGAACGCCAACGACCAGGCGTTCGGCGGGACCTTCCCCTATCTGGCGCTGCCCACGTCCGGCTCGCGCGGTCCGGTGACCGGCGGGGGCACCGACGGGACCTCGGCGCGCGACGCCCTCGCGGGCGGAGCCGTACCACCGGCCTCGTCCCCGCCCTCGTCCGGCGACTCCGACGACACGGTGCTCATCGCCTCCGCGGCGGCCGGGGCGGCCGGAGTGCTCCTCGTGGGGCTCGGCCTCGGCTGGTGGCGGTCCCGGCGGCGCGCGGCCGCCGGAATCTCCTGACAGACCGAAAGGCCGAAAGGCCGAAAGACCGTCCGCGACAGCGGACTTACCCCGAACGGGCACGGCTCGCGGCGCATCCTCCCGCGGGCCGCGCCGCCATCCGCCATCCATCATCCGTCATCCGTCATCCGGGAAGGTCTGGTCGCCTTCATGACACGCAACTCCGTACGGAGCGCCGTGGCCGTCGTCGCCCTCGCGCTCGTCCTCACCTCGGGCGCCGTCGTGCTCGGCGGCGACGACGGGACGGAACAGCCCGCCGTCGCCACCGGACCCGCGCCACGGCCCGACGCACTCCGCGGCGGGAACCTGGACCGGGGCGTGGACACGCTCCGGGCCCATCTGCGCACCCAGCCGAAGGACTCCGTCTCCTGGGCCACGCTCGGCACGGCCTACGTCGAACAGGCCCGCACCCGCGGCGACCCCGCCCTCTACGGCGCCGCCGACCGCGCCCTGGACCGCTCGCTGAAGCTGCGCCCCGGCAACGACGCGGCGCTCGCGGGGCGCGCCGCGGTGGCCGCCGCCCGGCACGACTTCCGCGGGGCCCTGCGGTACGCCACCGATGCGCTCGCCGCGAACCCTTACGGCGAACGGGCGTTGGCCACCCGTATCGACGCCCTGGTGGAGCTCGGACGGTACGGCGCGGCGGCCCGCGCGGCCGACGAGGCGGACGCGCGGCGGCCCGGGGTCCCCATCTTCACGCGGTACGCGTACGTACGGGAGTTGCGCGGCGACGTGACGGCCGCGCGGCGCGTCCTGGGGCGGGCGCTCGACGGGGCGTCGGCGCCGGGCGACGTGGCGTACGTGTCGACCGCGCTCGGTCAACTGGCCTGGCGCCAGGGCGACTACGGCACCGCCCTTCGGCACTGCGGGACCGCGCTGCGGGCCGACGCCGGTTACCTCCCCGCCCTGGAGTGCCGGGCCAGGGCCCGTGCGGCGCGCGGCGACACGGCCTCGGCGCTCGCCGGGCTGCGGTCGGTCGTGGAGCGGCAGCCGCTCCCGGGGCCGGTGCTCGCGCTCGGCGAGCTGTACGAGGCGCGGGGCGATGCGGAGCGGGCCCGGGAGCAGTACCGCCTCGTGGACACCTGGGTCGCGCTGGCCCGCGCGAACGGGGTCGACCCCGATCTGGACACCGCGCTCGCCGAGGCCGACCACGGGGACCGGGCGGTCGCCCTGCGGGCGGCGCGGGCGGAGTGGCAGCGGCGCCGGACCGTGCACACGGCCGACGCGCTCGGGTGGGCCCTACATGTGAACGGGCGGGACAAGGAGGCGCTGCCCTATGCGCGGCGGGCGACGAGCACCGGGTTCCGCGAGGCGTCGTTCCTCTACCACCGGGGCATGATCGAGCGGGCCACCGGCGAAGACCGGGCCGCGCGGGGGTCGCTGCAGGCGGTACTGCGGTTGAACCCCGGCTTCTCGCCGCTGGGTTCACGCGCGGCGCGTGCGGCGCTGCGGGCGCTCGGGGGCGGTGCTCCATGAGGCTCCGGGCGAGGTCGGCGAGGCCGCGTCCCGGTCGGCGGCCGAGGGGCGTGGGCAGGCGGAAGTGGCTTCTGGGGGCCGCGGCGGCGCTGGGGGTGACCCTCGCCCTTGGCGCCCCCGCCGGTACCGCGTACGCCCACCCCCTGAACAACTTCACCGTCAGCCATTACGACGGGCTCCTTGCCGAACCGGGCCGCCTGAAGGTCGACCACGTGGAGGACCTCGCCGAGATCCCGGCCGCCCAGGCCGCACCCCGCATCCGCGAGGAGGGCCGCGACAGCTGGGCCCGCCGACGCTGTCAGGACGCCGCCGACGGCATCCGGGTCGGCGTCGCGGGACGCCCGGCCGAGCTGACCGTGGGCACCGCGCGGGTCCGCGCCCGACCGGGCCAGGCGGGGCTCGACACCCTCCGCGTCGAGTGCGCTCTGAGCACTCCGCTGCCCCGGGGCGAATCCGTCACCGTCCGGTTCCGCGGCGGTGCGGGGGACGACAGGACCGGTTGGCGCGAGATCACCGCCCGCGGCGACCGGATGACTCTCGCCCGCTCCGACGTACCGGAGTCCTCCGCGTCGAAGCGGCTCACCCGGTACCCGAAGCGCCTGCTGTCCGCGCCGCCCGACACCACGTCGGCGGCACTGCGGATCACGTCCGGCGGCCCGGCCCTCGCCGACGCGGGACCGGAGGAAGGGGAGGGGATCGCCGCCGTCCTGCCCCGCGGCGCCGACCGGTGGACCCAGGCCCTGACCGGGCTCGTCGGACGGCATCCCCTCACCCTCGGCTTCGCGTCGCTCGCCCTCGGCACCGCCGTGCTCCTCGGTGCCCTGCACGCGCTCGCCCCCGGGCACGGCAAGACGCTGATGGCGGCCACCGCGGCGGCCCGCGGCCGTGCCCGCGCCCGCGATGTGCTGCCGCTCGCCGCGTCCGTGACCGTGACGCACACGCTGGGCGTGCTCGCCCTCGGCCTCCTGGTGAGCGGGGGTTCGGCCGCGGGCCCGTCGGTGGTCGCCTGGCTCGGCGTGGTGAGCGGACTGCTCGTGTCGGGTGCGGGCGTGCTGCTCGTACGCCGGGCGTGGCGGCGGGGGCGAGGTCGGGGTGGTGAACATGGTCATGGTCACGGGCACACGCACGACCATGGGCATGGGCATGGGCATGGGCATGGGCACGGACACGGGCACGGGCACTCGCACCACACCCACTCCCACTCCGGCTCCCCCGTGGGCAGCCTCCGCGGCATGCTCTTCCTCGGGTTCGCCGGAGGCCTGGTGCCCAGTCCCTCCGCCGTCGTCGTCCTCGTCGGTGCCGCCGCGCTCGGCGAGGCCTGGTTCGGGCTGCTGCTCGTGGTGGCGTACGGCATGGGGCTCGCCGTCACGCTGTCGGCCGCGGGGTTCCTCGTGGTCCGGGCGGGGGCCTTCGCGGGGCGGCGCATCGGGCCCGGGTGGCTGAGCCGCCGTGCCCGGCGGTTCCTGCCGATGGGCTCTGCCTGCGTCGTCCTCGCCCTTGGGTGTGGATTGGTGTTCAAGGGGGCCGCAACCGCGCTCGGTTGAGCTACTTTTGTCGAGAATCTCACCGCTGCGGATGGGGGCGCCCGTGAACCAGCCAGAGCGCGTGATCGCCGGGCGCTACCGCCTCCTCGCCCCCTTGGGCGAAGGCGGTATGGGCACCGTGTGGCAGGCTCGTGACGAGGTGCTCGGGCGTGAGGTGGCCGTCAAGGAGGTGCGCGCCCCCGCCGGTCTTCCGGCGACCGAGGTCGACCGGCTGTACGCACGCCTGGAGCGCGAGGCCTGGGCCGCCGCCCGCATTCCCCACCGCAATGTGGTCACGGTCTACGACGTCGCGAGCGAGGGCGGCCGTCCGTGGATCGTCATGGAGATGGTGCGCGGCCTCTCCCTGTCCGACGTGCTGGAGGCCGAGGGGGCGCTGCCCCCGCAGCGGGCCGCCCACATCGGCGCCGAGGTCCTCGCCGCCCTGCGCGCCGCCCACGACGCCGGAGTCCTGCACCGGGACGTGAAGCCCGGCAATGTCCTGATCGCGAACGACGGCCGGGTGGTCCTCACTGACTTCGGTATCGCCCGGGTCGAGGGGAGTTCGGCGCTGACGATGACCGGCGAGGTCATCGGATCGCCCGAATTCCTGGCCCCGGAGCGGGCGTTGGGGCACCACCCCGGGCCCGCCTCCGACCTCTGGTCGCTCGGCGTCCTGCTGTACGCCGCCGTGGAGGGCAGCTCGCCGTTCCGCCAGGACACCCCGCTGAGCACGCTGCGGGCGGTCGTCGACGAGCCGTTGCCGCCCTCCCGTGGCGCCGGTCCGCTCGCCCCGGTCATCGAGGGGCTGCTGCGCAAGGACCCGGCCGAGCGGATGTCGGCCGCGGACGCCGAGAGCGACCTGCGGATCGTGGCCGCGGGCGGCACCCCGCACTCCGGCTCCCCCCTCCCCTACATGCCGACGGCCACGGCCGAGCGGCCGCCGCCCGGGCCGACGCCGCCCGTCCCCTTCCCCGTGACCCCACCGCCGTACACGGCGCCTCCCGCCGGCACCACGGCCACCACGGCCACCACGCCCGCCCGGTCCCGCCGCGCGGTGGTCGCCCTGGTGGCGGGCCTCGTCGTGCTGGCGCTCGCGCTGGGCGGGATCACGTACGCGCTGGTCAATCGCGACGGCGGAGACGGGGACAACAGTTCGGGCAGCGACAGCGGCGGCAAGTCGAGCAGCGGCCAGGGCGGCGACAGCAGCGCGTCGCAGGATCCGGGCAGCGGATCGGCCGGAGCCGGATCGAGCAGCTCGTCGGACGGCGACGGCGACGAGAGCAAGTCGACGAACGGGGGCGGCGGAGGGAACGGCGGCGGCAACCACGGCGGCACCACGGCCCCGCCCGCCCAGTCGGTGAAGGTGTACGTGGCCGGTGCTCACACGCGGTACGAGGGTGCGTGTCCGCCGGCGCCCGGTCAGGCGCCCTCGTTCACCGCGACGTTCACGGTGGGGCGCGCCCCCGCCACCGTCCAGTACCGCTGGGTGACCCGGTCGGGGCAGTCGGGCGACCCCGGCTGGAAGACGCTGTCGTTCGCCTCGGGAGGCGGGAAGACGCGGCAGGTCAACCACGTCGAGACCGCGTACGACACGGGGGGCGGGACGTACGAGAACACGATCAGCGTCCAGGTGCGGAGCCCCGTGACGACCACGTCGAACGCGGTCGCGTACTCGGTGAGCTGCGCGCAGGAGACCCCGACGGGCGGGGCCTCCTACACGCCGAGCGCGTAGGCCGGGGTCAGGCGGCCTGGGTGAACACGGGGAGGTAGCCACCGGACTGGCCGGCGGCGGTGGGGTGGTAGGACTCGCCGATGTTGGTCCAGTTCACGCTGTGCAGCCAGGGGCTGCCCGAGCAGATCTCGTGCCCGGCGAAGGCGGACGTGACGTTGCCGAACGCGAAGCCGTGGTCCGCGGCCCGCTTGGCCGTGGTCGTGTTGAGGTAGTCGGATGCGTCGTTGATGGCGGTCCGCTCGCGCTCGGAGAGACCGGCGAGGCAGCCGCCGCCCAGCTTGTAGAAGCGGGGGTAGCCGAGGACCACGACGTGGGCGGAGGGGGCCTTGGCGGCGATCGCGTCGTAGACCTTGTCGAGGTTGCCGGGCAGGGTGGATTCGACGTACTTGCGCGCCGTCGCGATGCGCGCGAGACAGTTGCTCTCGGACTGCAGCACACAGGTCGTCATGACGTCGGCGAAGCCCGCGTCGTTGCCGCCGATGGAGATCGAGACGAGGCCGGTGCCGGAGCCGAGCGGGCCCAGCTGGCCGGAGAGAACATCACCCGTACGAGCGCCCGAGCACGCCGCGAAGTTGAAGCTCGAGGGTGAGTGGGCGGCCGCCCACAGGGCGGGGTAGGCGCGAGTGCTGCGCTTGCAGTTCCCGCTGCCGCTGTCGTAGTTGCCGGCGCCGACGCCCGAGGAGTAGGAGTCGCCGAGGGCCACGTAGCCGGTCGCCGCGGCCCGTTGGCCGGTCGACTGGTCCGCGTGAGCCGCTGCCGCTCCGGTGAGAGCGAAGGCGACCGCAAGGAGGAGCGAGGACATGTATGCCGTGATTCTGGACAATTTCATGGAACCTCCCTTAGCAGGGTTTCTGCCACGACCGTGGTAGCACGCACCCCCGGCCATCGATAGTGTCCATGTCAATTTCTTCCTGCACAATTGGCTTGCCCACGCGGGGAGTTCACCAACACTTACGGGGTATGGCGGGGAACATCTGCACACCCCCTCCGCATCTTGACGGGCCCTCGGAGCCTGCGCGACATTGAAGCCCGGCATCCGGCGCTTCGGGGGGCGAGTCGCCCATGCAAACCATCGGGAACACGGCACTGTCCGCGGACACGGGTCGACACGCCGGGCAGGACACGGGCCGACGCACCGGGCAGGACACCAAGAAGGACCTGCTGCCGCTGCTCGCCGGTGCGGGCGTCGCCGTGGGCGCCGTCGGCGCGATGCTCGCGCTCGTCGACCTCAGTTCGCCACTGCGGGCCCCCTTCACCCTCTTCTTCCTCCTCGCCGCGCCGGGCGCCGCGATCGGCGCCGCGCTGCGGGCGCTCACACCGTGGGGCCGGACCGTGGCCGCCGCGTCCGGGTCCTTCGCGGTCAACCTCCTCGTGGCGCAGGGCATGCTGGCCCTGCACCTGTGGTCGGTACGCGGCGGCGTCTCCGCCGTCGCCGCGGTCAGCGCGCTCATCCTCCTGCCGACAGCCGTACGGCGCCTGCGCCGCCGTACGGCGAGAAGGTGGACTCCCTGACGTGAACATCACCGTGCACCGCCCCGGCGACCTCACCGCCGCCGACCGGGTGGCGTGGACCGCCTTGCAGTCCAAGTCGCATCTCGACGGCGCGACCGAGCTCGCCAACCCCTTCCTCTCCCCCGAGTTCGCTCTCGCGACGGCGCACGAGCGGCGCGGGGTGCGGATCGCCGTCGTACGCGAGGACGGCGAGCACGCGGCGTTCCTCCCCTTCCAGCGGTCCACCACCGGCGTCGGCCGGGCCATCGGACTCGGCGTCTCGGACTGCCAGGGCCTCGTGCACCGGCCGGGTTTCGACTGGGACGCCAGGGAATTCCTCCGGGCCTGCGGGCTCGCCGTGTGGGAATTCGATCACCTGGTGGGCGGGCAGACGCCGTTCGAGGCAAGCGCCTCCGGTTCCTTCCCCTCACCCGTCATGGACATAGACCGGGGCTACGAGGCCTATCTGAACCAACTGCGCCTACAGTCGCCCAAGTTCACCCGATCGACGCTGGCCAAGGAGCGCAGACTCGGCCGCGACCACGGCGCCGTGCGCTACGTGCACGACGAGCGCGACCCCCGGGTCCTCGCCACGCTGATGGGCTGGAAGTCGGCGCAGTACCGCAGGACGGGCCGCAGCGAC
Organism: Streptomyces sp. NPDC046465; assembly: GCF_040646035.1. Classification (NCBI taxonomy): domain Bacteria; kingdom Bacillati; phylum Actinomycetota; class Actinomycetes; order Kitasatosporales; family Streptomycetaceae; genus Streptomyces; species Streptomyces sp. NPDC046465. The sequence continues at coordinate 103,681 of NZ_JBEYZK010000018.1, read as the reverse complement.
CGCTTCGCGCACCCCTGGATCGCCCGCCTGGTGCGCCGGCTCTTCCACACCCGTACCGACTCGTTCGCCGGGATCCTGTCGGTCCTCTACGCCGGGGACGTGCCGGTGGCCGCGCACTTCGGGCTGCGCTCCGAGCGGATCCTCGCGTGCTGGTTCCCGGCGTACGACCCGGCGTTCTCGAAGTACTCGCCCGGCCTGGTCCTGCATCTGCGCATGGCCGAGGCCGCCGCCTCCGACGGCATCGCACACCTCGATCTCGGCCGCGGCCAGAAGAGCTACAAGGACTCCCTCAAGACACGCGAAGTCACCGTGTCCGAGGGGTGGGTGGCGCTCCGGCACCCGGTGGCGTTCGGACACCTGGCGCGCCGCGCGCCGGTCAGGGCGTTGCGGAACACCGTGCAATCAAGACCGGAATTATTCGAACCGGCCGACAAACTGCTCAAGCACATGGGCCGAATTCGATCTAGGGGCCAGAATTAGAACGGTCCGAATGTGATCGCACAGATTACCCAAATCATGAAAAACGTGAGACCACGTTCCAGGTCTTGCCATACAGTCCCAATCATCAATACCGTCGTACATCCACCCGCAACGGCCCATCACGCAAATGCGATCCAGGGGAGGGCTCAGGGTCGCGATGGGGCCGATGTGGGGCGCGGTAGGGGGGTGCCGTGCTCGGTTACCGCTCGTCAGCCGAGACACGTCCCGCGCTATGCCAGCTCACTCGGCATGCACGGAGATCTATTTCGTCATGCTCAAGTGTGAACCCCCCTTTCGACCCGGATCAATTACCGGACTGCCCGGGGGCGGGCCGTCCACCGGACGAGAGGGACCACCGGACTCATGAGTTCTTTTGTGCGCCCGACAGACGCCGGACAGGACCCGTTGAACGAGATCACCAGAAACTACCGGCCGATCTCCACGCACTTGGCGATCACGCCGCCGGTGAGTGTCGTGATACCCGCCATGAACGAAGCGGAGAATCTTCCGTACGTGTTCAAGACACTCCCCGAGTGGATCCATGAGGTCGTCCTCGTCGACGGCAATTCCACCGACGACACGGTGGCCGTCGCCCGCGAGCTGTGGCCGGACGTCAAGGTGGTGCGCCAGCTCGGCAAGGGCAAGGGCGACGCCCTGATCACCGGCTTCGCCGCGTGCACGGGCGACATCATCGTGATGGTCGACGCGGACGGCTCGGCGGACGGCAGCGAGATCGTCTCCTACGTCTGTGCCCTCGTCTCCGGCGCGGACTTCGCCAAGGGCTCCCGGTTCGCCAACGGCGGCGGCACGGACGACATGACGCCGATCCGCAAGCTCGGCAACCACGTCCTGTGCTCCGTCGTGAACACCAAGTTCGGCGCGCGCTACACCGACCTGTGCTACGGCTACAACGCCTTCTGGCGGCACTGCCTCGACAAGATCGAGCTCGACTGCACCGGCTTCGAGGTCGAGACCCTGATGAACATCCGGGTCGTCAAGGCGGGGCTCAAGGTGCAGGAGATCCCGAGCCACGAGTACCTGCGGATCCACGGCACCAGCAACCTCAGGGCCGTCCGGGACGGCATCCGCGTACTGAAGGTGATCCTCAGCGAGCGCTCCCACCGCGGCAGACGCGGCGCGCGGCGCAAGGGCCCGCGGGGGCTCCCCCTCGGCGCCGGTCAGGGAGAGGTGTCTTGAACACGGAGATCTCCGTGGTCGTCTGCGTGTACACCGAGGACCGCTGGGCGGACATCCTCGCGGCCGTGTCCTCGGTGCGCGCGCAGTCCCTCGCGGCCCTGGAGATCCTGCTCGTGGTCGACCACAACCTCCCGCTCCTCGACCGGCTCGCCAAGGAGTACAAGGAGACCGAGGGGGTGCGGGTGCTCGCCAACGCGGGCCCCCGCGGCCTCTCGGCGGGCCGCAACACCGGGATCGCCGCCTCCCGCGGCGCCGTCATCGCCTTCCTCGACGACGACGCCGTCGCCGAGCGGGAGTGGCTGCGGCACTTCGCCGAGGGGTACGAGGACCCGCGGGTCCTCGCCGTCGGCGGGCGCACCCTGCCCGCGTGGGAGTCCGGCCGACGGCCGGTCTGGTTCCCCGAGGAGTTCGACTGGGTCGTCGGCTGCACGTACCGGGGACTGCCCCCCGGCCGGGTCCGCGTGCGCAATGTCCTCGGCGGCAACGCCTCGTTCCGGCGCACCGCCTTCGACGCGGCGGGCGGCTTCGCCACCGGCATCGGGCGGGACGGCGACAAGCGGCCGCTGGGCTGCGAGGAGACGGAGTTCTGCATCCGCCTCACCCGTGCACGGCCGGACGCGGTGCTGATCGTCGACGACCGCTCGGTGATCCACCACCGGGTGCCTGCCGCCCGCGAACGGTTCCGCTACTTCCGGGCCAGGGCGTACGCGGAAGGCCTGTCCAAGGCTTTGGTGGCCCGGAGCGTCGGCGCGGGCAAGGGGCTTGAGTCCGAGCGCCGCTACACCACGCGCGTGCTGCCCGTCGGCATCGGCCGCGGCCTGCGCGACGCGGCGCTCGGCCGCCCCGGCGGCGCGGGCCGTGCGGGGGCCATTGTGACGGGAGTGCTCACCGCGGCAGGGGGGTACGTACTCGGGAGCGTCCGCGCACGCAGGGGTGGCGCCACGTTCTCCGTCGGGGAGATCGGGGAGATCGGGGAGGGCACGGGCGGCGAGGGGGCTGCGGCATGAGCACGGAACCCGTGCCGATACTGATGTATCACTCCGTGGCCCGCGCGCCGAACGAGGCGACGCACGGTCTCTCGGTCTCGCCCGACACCTTCGCGCGCCAGATGGACGTGCTCGGTGAGCGGGGCTTCACCCCGCTCACCGCCTCCCAACTGGCCGCCGTCTGGCGCTCGTCCAAGCAGACGCTGCCCGCCAGGCCCGTGCTGATCACCTTCGACGACGGCTATGAAGGGGTGCACCGGCACGCGCTGCCCGTGCTCGCCCGGCACGGTTTCGTGTCGACCCTGTTCGTCTCCACCGGCTGGCTGCGCGGGGAGTACGACACCGGGGGCGGCCTTGACCGGATGCTCGACTGGGACCAGGTGCGCGAGCTCGCCGCGGCGGGGGCGGAGATCGGCGGACACAGCCACACCCACCCCGAGCTCGACCAACTGCCCGAGGACCGGCTCTGGTTCGAGCTGCGGCGCTGCCGCGACATCGTCGCCGACCAGCTGGGCACCCGGCCCGCGTCCTTCGCGTACCCGTACGGCTACTCCAGCCGCCGGGTGCGCGAACGCGTGCGCGAGACGGGGTACACCCAGGCGCTCGCCGTCGGCAACGGCCTGGCCCGCCGCGGCCAGGGACCCTACGCGCTGCGGCGCGTGACCGTGCGCCGCTCCACCGGCGCCGAGGAGTTCGAACGGCTGGTGGCGGGCGGCTCCATCGGCCGTGACTTCGCCAGGGACCGCGCCCTGACCAAGGGGTACGCCATGGTCCGCAGAGCCCGACAGATCCGCCGGAAGGCAATCCGTACCCGTGTCTGACACGACCACGGCCCAGGCCGGCGTCGCCGGGGCCACGCACACCGCGGGGCGGCCCGCCACCGGCCCGCTGTTCCGCAACGCGTACGCGCTGATGCTCAACACCGGCATCTCCGGCGTGCTCGGCGTGGGCTTCTGGCTGGCCGCCGCGCGGTACTACTCGGAGTCGGCGGTCGGGCAGGGCTCGGCGGCCATCGCCGCGATGAAACTCCTCGCGGGGCTCACCGCCGTGACGCTGACCGGCGCCCTCGCGCGGTTCATACCGATCGCGGGCCGCGCCACGGGAAAGCTCATCTTCCGTACGTACGCGGGCAGTTCGGTCGCCGTGGCGCTCGCCGCGCTGGTCTTCCTGCTCACCCTCGACCTGTGGGGGCCCTCGTACCGCTTCCTGCACGGCCCCGTGCACGGCATCGGCTTCGTGCTCGCCGTCGTCGCCTGGTCGGTCCTCACCCTGCAGGACGGCGTCCTGACCGGGCTGCGCAACGCGCTCTGGGTGCCCGTCGGCAACACCGCCTTCTCCGTCGCCAAGCTCGGGCTGCTCATCGCGATGGCCGCGGCGGTCCCCACCGCGGGCGTCTTCGTGTCCTGGGTCGCCTCGATCCTCGTATCGGTCATCCCGCTCGGCTGGCTGGTCTTCCGGCGCCTGGTACCCCGGCACGTCAAGGCCACCGACGGCAGGACGCGGCCGCCCACCCTGCGCGAGATCGGCCGCTTCCTCGCGGGCGACTACACCGGCTCGCTCTTCTCGCTCGCCGTGGTCTACCTCGTCCCGGTGATCGTCGCCTCGCAGGTCAGCTCGGTCGACAACGCGTACTTCTACATCACCACCACCATCGGCGGCACGGTCAACCTGCTCGCCATCAACATGGGCGCCTCGCTGACCGTCGAGGGCGCGCACGACCCGGCGCTGCTCGCCGCCAACACCCGCTCGGCGCTGCGCCGGATGGCCACGATCATGCTGCCGGTCTGCGGGATCCTCTTCCTGGCGGCCCCGCTGATCCTGCGCATGTTCGGGCAGGGGTACGCGGACGCGGCCACGCCGCTGCTGCGCTGGTTCGCGGTGGGGGCGCTGCTGCGGGTCGTCATGGAGACGTACTTCGCGGTGCGGCGCGCCCAGAGCGAGACCTCCGGGATCGCCTGGCTGCAGGGCCTGTTGTGCGTCCTGGTGCTCGGCCTGACGCTGCTCCTGCTGCCGCGGATGGGGCTGACCGGCGCGGGCGTCGCGGAGATCTCCAGCCTGGCGGTGATCGTGGCCATCGCGGCGCCGAAGCTGTACCGGGTGGTGCGGACGGCGCCCCCGGAACCGGCCGAAGGGACGGCGCCGGACGGTGACCTGGCCGATCTGGGCACGCCGGAGGCGTACGCCGAGCCGGGCAAGGAGCGTCACGGACCCGCGTGGGCCCTGCGGGAGTCGCTCGACTCGGACACCCTCCAGCTCGCCGTGCTGCTCGACTTCGAACACCAGGAGCGCAGGCCCGACGTGCGGCCGGGCCCCGGCACGCCCGCCGCCGGAACACCCGCGGCGCGGAGCGAGGGGGACCCCATGGACCACCGGCCCACCTGGGCGACGAGCACCCCGGCCGCCGGGCCCTCCGCATCCGTGTCCACGCCCCCGGCGGAGGCGCCGGGCCGGGACGCCTCCGCACCGCCGACGGCTGCCCCGGCTCCTCCTCCCGCCGCGCCCGCCGCGCCCGCCGCGCCCTCGCAGGCCCGGCCCCGCCACGTCCTCGTGATGGCGTTTCTCCTCGTCACCGCGCTCGCCCTGTACTGGCTGCCCGTCCTCGGCCTCGGCGAGAAGGACCTGGAGGACATGGGCGGGCTCGGGCTGGTCTCCGTCCTGCCGAGGCCGACGCTGCTCGGCGCCGTCCTCCTGGTCGTCGTGTTCGCCGCGCTGCTCTGGATGGACCGGCCGCTCAAGAGCCTCCTGCTCCTCACGCTGCTCGCCACGGTGGTGTCTCTGCACGCGCTGCCCGCGGTCATCGAGACCGAGCCGCGGTTCGCCACGGCCTGGCAGCACCTGGGCTTCATGGAGTACATCGACCGGACCGGCTCCGCGGTGCCCGACCTGGACGCGCGCTGGAGCTGGCCGGGCTTCTTCGCCGCGGCCGCCTTCCTCGCGAAGGCCTGCGGCGTCTCGGACCTGACCGAAGTGATCCGCTGGTGGCCGACGGCCGTGCAACTGCTCTACCTGGCGCCGATGTTCCTGCTGGTGCGCTCCATGCGGGCGTCCTGGCGCGCCAAGTGGGCGGGCCTGTGGATCTTCGTCCTGAGCGGCTGGGTCGGCCAGGACTACTTCTCTCCGCAGGGCTTCACGTATCTGCTCTACATCGCCTTCGTCGCGATCCTCCTGGTGTGGTTCCGTGCCCCGCGCGTGCTGTGGGCCAAGCGGCGCCCCGGGGAGAGCGAGGTCGAGCCGACGGGGCGCGGGGAGCGCGCGGTCCTGCTCCTGGTCCTGATGGGCCTGTTCGCGGGGACGGTGCCCGCGCACCAGCTGACGCCGTTCGTGATGCTCGGCGTCCTCACGGTGCTCGTCCTGGTCGGCCGGTCCGAGCTGCGCGGCCTGCCGCTCCTCTTCGGCGTGCTCGTCGTCGTCTGGCTCGGCTTCCTCGCCGAGCCCTACTGGTCGGGGCACTTCGACGACCTGTTCGGCGGGGTCGGGGGCGTGGGCGGCAACGTGTCCTCGTCGGTATCGGGACGGATCGAGGGCGGCAGCTCGACGCATCAACTCGTGCTCTACGCGCGCGTGGCGATGGCGGGCAGTGTCATGGCGGTCGCCTGCTGGGGCTGGTGGCGGCGGCGCTTCCACAAGTACAGCGAACGCTCGCTCGTCGTCCTCACCTTCGTGCCGTTCCTGGGCTTCGGCATGCAGTCGTACGGCGGCGAGATGGCCCTGCGCGTCTTCATGTTCGCGCTGCCGGGCGCGGCCCTGCTCGCGGGGCTCGCGCTGTTCCCGCGCACGGGCGCCACGCCGGAGGAACGCGACCGCGACCGGGTGAGCCTCGCGCCGCTCGCCGCGCTCCTCGCGGGGCTCGTCCTGATGGGCGGCTTCCTGGTGGCCCGCTGGGGCAACGAGCCCTTCGAGCGCATCCGTCCGGGCGAGGTCACGGCGATGGAGTACGTGTACGCGCACGACGAGCCGACGGTGCGGCTGCTCTGGATGAGCAACGACACGGTCGACGACGTGACCCCCGCGATGCCGTGGGGCGCCCGCGACATGGAGAAGGTGGAGTACGTCCCCACGCTCGCACCCGCCGACCCGGTCCTGGTCTCCGGCCTGGTGAAGGCCCTGAAGGACGCGGGTCCCCACTCGTACCTGATGATCAACCGCAGCCAGACGACCTACCTTCAGCTGGACGCCGGGTACCCCACCTCCTGGGAGCCGCGACTCCTGCGCAATCTCGACGAAAGACAGGACCTGCGGAAGGTCTTCGGCAACGACGACGCGAGCGTCTACCAGCTCACCGAGCAGCCGGACGGCCGGGTCGCCAGGGCCGATCCGGGGCCCGCCGGGCCGAAGGTGACCTGGACGCCGTGGTCGGTGGTGGGCGGTTTCGCCGCCGTCGCCCTCATCCTGCTGCTCGGGGCGCGCGAGATGGTGCGGGTCGCCGCGGCGCCGAGCGTGCGGCAGCAGCGGTGGCTGCAGAGCAGCTTCTGGTTCTCGCTGCCGCTGCTCGCGGTGCTCCTCGCGTCGCTGATCCAGCGGTTCCTGACGATGGCGTGAGCGGGGGGATCACCGCTTCAGCCACTTCACCTCGTATCCCGCCAGGTCGAACCGCTCTCCGTCGACCTCCGCGCCGATCTCCCGGTCGAGGGTGTTCACCACGAGGACCGCCTCGTCGTCGGCGAGCACCCGGACCGCCGGCCGGTCGTCGGCGGCGACCGGCACCTTCTCGTACCGCGTGCCGGGGCCGAACTCCTTGCCGAACCGCTCGATGAGCCGCAGCATCGGCAGTTCGGCACCACCGCCGGACACCCGCGTGGACGTCCAGAGGCAGCCCGCGCACGCGGTGCCGTTCTTCTTCTGCGGGTTCCAGTAGAAGCCGCTGGTGGCGCCGCCCCGCGCGATCGCCATCAGGCCGGACGCCTGCACGGCGACGCGGTGCGCCTCGGACCAGTCGTCGCGGTCGTCCTGACTGTCGCCCGGCTCCACGTAGTACTCGGCCCACCACAGCGGCAGGCCGCCGGTCCGCGCGCGCAGCCACGTGCCGACGGCCGTGAACTTGTCGGTGGCCTTGAACTCGTCGGGGAGCATCTCGTCGTCCTCGGTGTAGCTGGCGCCGTCGACGACGACGAAATCGGCGCCCGCCTTGTTCTTGTTCCAGTACGCGAAGGCGTCGAGGGGCCGCTGGTCCATCCGGCCCCAGGGCCCCTTCGGCTCCTTCGCCACGCCCTCGGTCCTGCGCGGGTCCACGCTGTCCATGACCAGGTAGGGGCCGCCGACCATGATGCCCTCGTCGACCTTCTTGAGCTCCTTGTAGATGAGGTTGTAGAGCTCGGTGTAGCCCTCGTAGTCCCAGCGGTGCTCTTCGTTGTTCCAGAAGCCCTTGAACTCGTTCCAGACGACGAAGTGACGTACGTCGGGATAGCGCTTGGCGACGGTCGCGGCGAGCTTCGCGAAGTCCTCGTAGTGGGCGCGGACAGGGGCCTTCTCCAGGGAGGGGCGGCTCCAGTCGGTGTTGTCGGCGCCGGGCTTGCCGCCCTTCATCCAGTCGGGGGCGCAGCACAGCGTCACGACGGGCGTGCCCTCGCTTCCCCGGACGAAGTCCATCCGGCGGTCCATCGCGGAGAAGTCGTAACGCCCCTTCACCGGCTCCGGGTTGCCCGCGCCCCAGCCCATGATGTGCTGGATCTGCGGGATGGACCTGCCCTGGCCCGCGAGTTCGCGGCGGACCCGTTCGACGGCGGCCTCGTCCCCGTCGTCCGCGCTGTACTGGGTGTGCGTGAAGCCCCAGCCCACCTGGGGCTTCGCGGCGCCGGTCGGGACGGCCGGGGTGCCGTACACCTTGTCGCCGTCGGGGGTGGTGCCCGCGGTGCTGCCCTTGTCGCCGGGAACCGTGTTGACGAGTGTGATCACCAGGGCCAGTGCGACCAGTCCGACACCGAGCAGGGCGGCGAGACGCCAGCGCCGTGCTCCCGATTTCCACCCATGACGTGCCATCAAGTACCAGAGTATCGGCGCGCGTCGGCGGACGCACTGCGGAAACCTGATGCACGAGTGCGGGTGCGTGCCGGATCATGGCGGCATGTCTGCGAACCCACAGGACGCCCTGCCGATCCGGCTCAACGTCGACGACAGCGACTCCCCGTCGGATGTCGTGGACGCGCTCTTCCTCGGCCGTTTCGCCACGGGCGAGCAGCCCTTCTCGCACAGTGCGAACATCGACCGCGTCAAGTCCGGCTCCACGCTGCTGCCGCCCGGGGCCTCGGTGCTGCGCGCGGCCCGCGACGACGACCGCAGCGCGACGCTGGCCGAGGGCGAAGGATGGACCCTGCTCGTCTCGCGCTGGAACCGCGGCGCGGACGTCACGGTGACGGCGACCACCGCCGAACTGGCCGAGCGGGTCCTGACCCAGGCCACGGACGACGCGCAGGACGAGCCCGAGCCCCAGCCGGAGAACGTGACCATGGGCTTCTGGTACGTCTCCCCGCGGCGCGGCCCGCACCGCACCACCCGGCAGATCTCGGCCGGTACGTGGGAGGAGGTGCGGCCCAACTACACGGCGCCGGTCGCCGACGCCATGGACTCGCTGATGAAGACCACGCCCGAGGACATCTCGGGGCGCCTCCTGCTGCTCCACGGGCCGCCGGGCACGGGCAAGACCTCGGCGCTGCGGACGCTGGCGCGGTCCTGGCGCGACTGGTGCCAGGTGGACTGCGTCCTCGACCCGGAGCGGCTCTTCAGCGACGTCGGCTACCTCATGGACATCGCGATCGGCGAGGACGACGGGACGGCGAAGGGCCGCTGGCGGCTGCTGCTCCTTGAGGACTGCGACGAGCTGATCCGCGGCGAGGCGAAGCACACGGCGGGCCAGGCGCTCTCGCGGCTGCTCAATCTCACGGACGGCCTGCTCGGCCAGGGCAGGAACGTGCTGGTGGGCGTCACGACCAACGAGGACCTGGAGCGCCTGCACCCCGCGGTGGTCCGCCCCGGCCGCTGCCTGGCCCGCATCGAGGTAGGCGCGCTGACCCGTCGCGAGGCGGTGGAGTGGCTCGGCACGGAGGAGGGCGTGGGCCGCGAGGGCGCGACCCTGGCGGAGCTCTTCGCGCTGCGCCGCGGCACGAGCCCCACGTCGGTCCCGGGGCAGCGGGAGGGCGCGGACTCGGGCTTGTACCTGTAGCCGCCCGCGCGGCCGCTGTTACTGCCCGCGTACGGTATGGGCGGCCTACCCGGCATCCCCGTAAGCCGCGCGCAGCGCGTCCCGTACGGCCGATGTCGCGTCCGCCTCCGAGAGCCCGAGCCGCCGCACCCGCTCCGCGTACGCCTGCGCCTCGGACGCGGCGGTCCGGGCCGCCGCGTCACCGGCCGCGGCGACGAACGTCCCGTTCCGGCCGCGCGTCTCGATGACTCCGTCGGCCTCCAGGGCCCGGTAGGCCTTGGCGACCGTGTTGGCCGCGAGCCCGAGGGACTCGGCGAGCCCCCGCACGGTGGGCAGCTTGTAGCCGACCGGCAGCTCCCCCGACCTCGCCTGCCCGGCGATCTGGGCCCGCACCTGCTCGTACGGCGCGTCGCCCGCGCCCCCATCGATGTCGATCTTCAACGTCACGCAGTGATTGTCCCGCACGGGCCACCTCGTCGGCACATCCGCGCGCCCGGACTCCTCGCCCGCGAAAATGGGAGGCACCCCGCACGGCCCCCGCGTACCGTGCCGCTCCATGACAGTGATCGTTCGAGCCCTGAGCGCCGACGCACCGAGAGCCGCCGCGGACGACGCCGGCTTCGCCGCGGTGCGCCGGGCCTGTGTGCCCGCCATGCTCGCCACCCCCGCCTCGGTCGCCTTCGACCGTGCGCAGGCCCATCCGGACTCCGGATACCGGCAGTTGATCGCCGAGGTGGACGGCGAGATCATCGGCACGGCGCAGGTGGGGCTCGCGTACGACAGCCCGGAGCCCGGCCAGGGCTTCGCCAATGTGTACGTCCATCCGGAGCGGCTCGGCCGGGGTGCCGGAACGCTCCTGCTGCGCACCGCCGAGGAGTATCTGGCGGGCGCGGGCGCGCAGACCGTGTACTCGTGGGTGCTCGACTCCCCCGCGAACCTCGCCTTCGCCGCCCGCCACGGCTATGCGGCGCGGCGCAGCGCGCACTTCCTCCGCCTCGATCTGGCGCACGGCACGCTGCCGCCCCGCGAGGCGCCGCCCGCCGGGGTCGAGCTGGTCAGCGGGTCGGTGTTCGCGGACGACGCGCGGCCGTTCTTCGCGCTCGACGCGGAGACGGTGGCCGACGAACCGAGCGACGTCGCCGCCGAGTTCACGGACTACGAGCACTGGCTCGCCGAGACCTGGCACCACCCTCTGGTCAGCCGGGAGCTGACCACCGTGGCGCTGGTGGACGGGGTCCCCGCGGCGTTCAGCCTGGCCCGCGCGGACGGCGCGGGGCGTTACGCGTCCGGCATGACGGGCACCGCGCGCGCCCACCGCGGCCGCGGTCTGGCCAAGGCCGCCAAGAACGACTCCCTGCACCGGGCCCGCGAGGCCGGGTACACGGAGGCGTTCACGGGCAACGACGCCGGGAACGAGCCGATGCTGGCGATCAACAAGTGGTTCGGTTACGAGATCTGCGATACGGAGGTCCGCCATGTCCGCACCCTCGGCTGACGCGGCGCGGGAGACGGCCACCCTGGACATCGCCCTCATGAAGGCGGGCCGGACGAAGATCCGCTATCCGGCGCGTCTTTTGCACGACGACGGCAACCACGTCACGGTCTCCGCCCCCTGGGCGGCCCCTGGCGTCCGTGACTTCGGCTTCGTGCGCTTCGAGCCGGGTGACGTCTTCACCGAGCACTACTGGCGCGACCGGTGGTACGCCGTCAAGGAGGTGTACGGCGCGGACGGCGCCCTCAAGGGCTGGTACTGCGACGTGACGCGCCCCGCGGTCCGCGACGGCGCCGTCCTTACGGTGGAGGACCTCGACCTGGACCTGTGGTGCTCGGCCGACGGCAGCGCCGTACTGCGCCTGGACGAGGACGAGTTCGCGGCGAGCGGCCTGGCCGCGGCGGATCCGGCGGCGGCCGAAGCGGCGGCCTTGGCCCTGGACGAGCTGGAGGCGAGGGCCCGCGGCGAGGGCTTCGGGACCATCGTCTGACAGCCCTCGATCAGAAAGCGGGACCGAACAGGTCTACCGAGTGCTCCGAATGGACATCGGTAAGGCAGGGAGTCGGGAAGCCGGGAGGCCGTCATGCGTCGAGTGACCACGCACAAGCCCGCGAGCAAGTCCGTCAGCCGCCGGGTGCGGGAACGTCAGGAGGCGGAGGTCAGGCCGCGGGAGAGGCCCGAGGTCCGCAAGGACATCCAGCGGACGTGGTGGCCGGACGGCTGAGCCGGGGGGGGTGATCCCCCCGTCAGTTCCGCGCGAGCCGCTTGCGGTAGTGGATGCGGTCGTAGGGCCCGTCCATCCGCCGCTCGACGACCTCGTATCCGTAGCGAGGGTAGATCTTCTGGTTCTCCCACATCAGCGCGTTGGTGTAGAGCCGTACCTCGATGAGCCCCAGTGCACGCGCGTGTGCGTCCACGAAGGCGAGCAGACGCCGGCCCACCCCCTGCCCCGCGGCATCGGGGTGGACCGCGATCGACTCCAGGAGGAGCCGCCCTTCGTACGGGCGCGGGACGAGCACCAGGAGACCCACCACGGGGTCCCCGGTGACGTACACGAAGCCCGCCGCCACATCGGCCGCGTGGTCGGCCTCCATCGGGGCGGGGACGCGCCCGATGCGTTCGATGTAGCGGTGGTAGGCCGCGTCGGTGACCGCCCGCACGGCGGGCACGTCGGCGGCGGTGGCGAGACGGATGTCCGTGGGGCCCTCGTGGGTGGTCATGCCTCTACGTCTACGTCACGGCGCCGCGCCCGCACCACCGCCTTCTTCAACAAGGGCCACGCCACGATCAGGACGATGAGGCCATAGACCGTCACGGAGAACGGCGTGTCGACGAGGCCGGATACGCTGCCGTCGCTGATCTGCAGGGCGCGGCGCAGCTGTTGCTCGGCGTTCGGGCCGAGGATGACGCCGATGACGGCGGGCAGGATCGGCAGCCCGTAGCGCCGCATGCCGAAGCCGAGCAGGCCGATGACGAGCAGGATCACGAGGTCGAGGGACTCGCCGCCGACCGCGTAGGCGCCCACGGCCGCGAAGAAGAGGATGCCCGCGTAGAGGTAGGGCCGCGGGATGCGCAGGAGCTTCGCCCAGACCGGGGCGAGGGGCAGGTTCAGCGCGAGCAGGAGCACCATGCCGACGAACAGCGAGGCGATGAGGCCCCAGACCAGGTCCGCCTCGCGTTCGAAGAGGAGCGGGCCCGGCTGGATGCCGTACTGCTGGAAGGCGGCGAGCAGCACGGCGGCGACGGCGGTCGTGGGCAGGCCGAGCGTCAGCATGGAGACGAGGGTTCCCGCGGCCGAGGCGGACGACGCCGACTCGGGGCCCGCGACGCCCTCGATGGCGCCCTTGCCCCACTCCTCCTTGTGCTTGGACAGGCGCTTCTCGGTGACGTAGGAGAGGAAGGTGGGGATCTCGGCGCCACCGGCGGGGATCGCGCCGAACGGGAAACCGATGAGGGGGCCGCGCAGCCAGGCCTTCCAGGTGCGCCGCACGTCCTTCTTCGCCAGCCAGGGGCGGCCGACGGGAATCGCCTGCCCGCTGGTGCGGCGCAGGTGGGCGGCGACCCACAGGGCCTCGCCGATCGCGAAGAGCCCCACGGCGACGATCACCACGTCGATGCCGTCGGCGAGTTGGAGCGAGCCGAAGGTGAGCCGCTGCTGGCCCGTCATCTGGTCGAGGCCGACGAGGCCGATGGTCAGGCCGATCAGGAGCGAGGCGAGGCCGCGGATGCGGGAGGAGCCGAGCACGGAGGTGACCGCGATGAACGCGAGCACCATGATGGCGAAGTAGTCGGGCGCGCCGATGTCGACGGCGAGGTCGGCGACCGTCGGCGCGAGGACCACCAGGAGCGTCGTACCGATCATGCCGCCCGCGAAGTGGCCGATGGCGGCGGCCGCGAGGGCCTGGGCGCCGCGCCCCGACCTGGCCATCGGATGGCCTTCCATGGCGGCGACGACGGCCGCGCTCTCACCGGGTGTGTTGAGCAGGATCGACGTCGTCGAGCCGCCGAACATCGCGCCGTAGTAGATCCCGGCGAACATGATGAAGGCGCCGGTCGGTTCGAGTCCGTACGTCACCGGGAGCAGCAGGGCCACCGCCATCGCGGGGCCGATGCCGGGCAGCACACCGATCGCCGTGCCGAGCAGGACGCCGACCGCGGCCCACAGGAGGTTGATGGGGGTGAGGGCCGTGCCGAAGCCGTCCATCAGGGAGTTGAAGGCGTTCATGTCACAGCACTCCCATCAGGGGGCCGCCCGGCAGGGGCACGCCGAGCAGGTTGTTGAAGACTTCGTGGGTGACGACGGAGAGCGCGGCGGCGATGAGGGGGTCGCGGTCGAAGTGGCGGCTGCCGAGCGCGAAGGCGGCGCCCCAGAAGAGCAGCGCCCCGGCGATCGGGAAACCGGCGGGTTCGATGAGGACGGCGGTCATGAGGAAGACGCCCGCGAGCAGCAGCACGGTGCGCCAGTCGGCCGGTTCGGACAGGTCGATGTCCTCGCCGCCCTCGGCCTCGCCGCGTCCGCCGCGCAGGACGTCGACGGCGAGCAGGACGGCGACGACGAGCAGCGCGCCGCCGACCACGATGGGCACGGTCTTCGGGCCGATCGGGCCGCGCTGGGTGATGTCGACGTCCATGGTGAGCGCGTCGGTGAGGACGAGCGCGCCGAGGGCAAGGAGCAGGACGCAGACGCCGAGTTCGGAGTGTTCGCGCAGCCAGGTGCGTCGGCCCTGCGGGCGCTTCTCCGTGAGGTCGGTGGTGGTCACAGTCCCAGCTCCTTCAGTACCGACACGACGCGCTTGTCCTGGGCGTCGAGGAAGTCGCCGAATCCGTCCCCGGTCAGGAAGGCGTCGTCCCAGCCGTTCTTCTTCAGGGACGCGCGCCACTCCTTGGAGGCGTGCAGCTTCTTGACGAGTCCGGTGAGCTTCTTGCGCTCGGCGTCGGTGAGGCCGGGCGGGGCGACGATGCCGCGCCAGTTGGTGAAGTCCACGTCGTAGCCGGACTCCTTGAGGGTGGGCCCGTCCAGGCCCTTCACCCGCTTCGGTCCGGTGACGGCGAGCAGCCGCAGCTCGCCCGACTTGATCTGGTCGAGGTACTCGCCGACTCCGGAGACGCCGAAGGCGACCTTGCTGCCGAGGATGGAGGCGAGGAGTTCGCCGCCGCCGTCGAAGGGGACGTAGTTGACCTCCTTCGGCTCGATGCCGGCGGCGCGGGCCATCAGCATCGGGGCCAGGTGGTCGGGCCCGCCGGGCGACGAGCCGCCGCCCACGGTGACCTTGCCCGGGTTCATCTTCCAGGCGTCGACGAGCTGGCCGATGGTGTCGTACGGGGAGTTCTTCGAGACCACGACGACGTCCTGCTCCTCGGTGAGGCGGGCGATCGGTGTGGTGTCGGCGAGGGTCTTCGGGGAGTGGTTGGAGCGGGCGGCGCCCACCACGCCGAGGCCCATGGACATGGCGAGCTTGCCGTTGCCGTGCTCGCCGACGAGGCGGGTCAGGCCGACGGTGCCGCCCGCGCCCGGCAGGTTGAACACCTCGATGTCGTGGGTGAGTCCGGCGTCCTCGGCGTTCTTCGCGGCGGTGCGCGCGGTGATGTCGTAGCCGCCGCCCGGCGTGTTGGGGACCATGAAGCGCAGCCCGGGGATCCGCGTGCCGGTCTCGTCGCCGCTGCCCGGGGTGAGCAGCGGCGGCGCGACGAGCACGAGGAGCGCGGCCCCGAGCAGGGCGAGGGGTGTGCGCAGGCGCACGTGTGCCACCACCTGTCGGTCGGTAGTCGGGTGTGAGGTGGCCCACATGTTGCCCGCGCGTCAACAACCTGTCTCTCTTCCGGAACCAACGGACGTTGTGGTCGTTGTGGTCGCGCCCATAGCCTGCGGCGATGACAAGGGTGCTGGTCGTGGACGACGACTTCATGGTCGCCAAGCTGCACAGCCGCTACGTCGCGGCGGTGGAGGGCTTCACCGTGGCCGGGGTCGCGCACAGCGGCGCGGAGGCGGTCGACGCGGTGCGACGCCTTCACCCCGATCTCGTCCTCCTGGACGTGTACTTGCCCGACATGGACGGCATCGCCGTACTGCGCGAGCTGCGCGCCGCCGAGGAGCGCGAGCCGTCACGCCGGCCGGTGGACGCTCTGTTCATCACGGCCGCGCGGGACGCGGAGATCGTCCGGGCCGCGCTGCGGGCCGGCGCGCTGCACTACCTGATCAAACCGTTCAACCAGACGGCTCTGCACGAGCAGTTGAGGCACGTGGCGGCGCTCCGGGCGCGCCTCGACGGCCTGCGGGAGGCCCGCCAGGAGGACGTCGACCAGCTCTTCGGCACCCGCCCGCCCGGCTCCCGCGAACTGCCGAAGGGCCTGGCCGCCCACACGGCGGAGCTGGTGGAACAGACCCTGCGCGGCCATCCGCCGGGCCTCTCGGCGTCGGAGTGCGCGCGGGCGGGCTCCCTGTCCCGGGTGAGCGCGCGCCGCTACCTGGAGTTCTTCGTGACCACGGGACGCGCGGAGGTGACGCTCCGGTACGGGGGGACGGGGCGGCCCGAGCGGCGGTACCGGTGGGTGGGGTGAGGGCAATTCGGGCACGACCTGAGCGGAGTCCGAAGGCTCCCTTAACCGCACCATAAGGATCACCGTTTACCGCTCCCAGCAGGGGATTTCGCGGATTTCAGGGGCTAGCTTTCTGGTCGCCGGGGCGATGACGAACCGTCGGTACCGCTGGTGCTCGGGGGGCTGTGCCGCCCGTTCGCCGTCGCCCCATGTCCCCTGAACCGCTGCTTGAGGAGAGCCCCCATGACCGCCCGCCGCAAGATCGCCGCGCTCGCCGCCGCCGGTGTCGCCCCGCTCGCCCTGACCGCCCTGTCGACCGTGCCCGCCGCCGCGCACGGCTCGATGACGGACCCGGTCAGCCGGGTGTCCGCGTGCTTCCAGGAGGGCCCGGAGTCCCCGAAGTCGGCCGCCTGCAAGGCCGCCGTCTCGGCCAGTGGCGTGCAGGCCTTCTACGACTGGAACGCGGTGAACGTCGCCAACGCCGCGGGCAAGTCGAAGGAGATCATCCCCGACGGCAAGCTGTGCAGCGCCGGCAACGACAAGTACAAGGGCCTCGACCTGCCGCGTGCCGACTGGCCGTCCAGCAAGCTCGCCGCGGGCAACCACACGTTCCGCTACAAGGGCACCGCCCCGCACAAGGGCTCCTTCGAGCTGTACGTCACGAAGGACTCGTACGACCCGAGCAAGCCCCTGAAGTGGTCGGACCTGGAGGCGAAGCCGTTCGTCGACGTCGCCGACCCGAAGATGGAGAACGGCGACTACGTCTTCGACGGCAAGGTCCCCGCCAAGTCGGGCCGCCACCTGATCTACTCGATCTGGCAGCGCTCGGACTCCCCCGAGGCGTTCTACACCTGCTCCGACGTCGTCTTCGGCAAGGACTCGGGCGGTTCCGGCGCCGCTCCCGCCCCGGCCGCCTCCGCCCCCTCCGAGCAGGAGATCGCGGCGGGCGCCGACAAGTCCACCGTCGAGCACCACGGCCACGGGGACGCGAACGCCCACACGGGCGCCGAGGCCACCGGTGCCGAGCCCGCGGCGGACGAGGCGGGCGGCGACAACCGGCCCGAGGTGAACGGCGGCGCCGAGAAGCCGGTCACCACGGCGAACGACAACCTCGCCGAGACCGGCGGCGACAGCACCACCCCGTACATCGCGATCGGCGGTGCCGCCGCCCTCGCCGTCGGTGCCGCGGCGATGTTCGGCACGGCGCGCCGCCGCGCGGCCGGCCGCCACGGCCGCTGAACGGTCTGAGCACGACAGCACGGCAGAGGGCCGTCGCTCCCCGCGGTCGGGGGGAGCGACGGCCCTCGTGCGTCGCGTGTTGTGTGTTGTGTGTCGAGGTCAGGACAGGCACGTGCTCGGGGTCGCGTGGGCCGGGTCGAGGGCGTTCGCCACCTCGTGGTGGGCGACGCGGTCCAGGATGCCGATCGCCACGTGCTCCGACAGGGCGACGGGGCACAGGTCCTGCAGGGTCACGTTGCGCACGTCGGGGCCCGCGAGGAATTGGGTGCGATACGGGGTGACCACCTCGTCGTACTTGGTGGCGATGACGGTGTAGCGCACGCCGGGGACCGTGTCCCCGCCCGCGTTGAGCTTGGTCAGGAAGGGCGACCCGGCCACCTGGTCGGCGAGGCCCGGGGTGTTCATGGTCAGCAGGTCCTCGATGCCGGGGAAGTACGGCAGCAGCTTGGTGAGGCCGAGCAGGGTGGTGCCGTGGTTGTCGGGGGCGAGGCCGATCATGGCGTTCACCTTCTCGGCGCCGCCGAGGAACTTGAGGTAGTAGCGGGGCATCATGCCGCCCTGCGAGTGGCCGACGAGGTCCGCCTTCTTCGCGCCTGTCGAGGCGAGCACCTTGTCGACGAAGCCGTCGAGCTGCTCGGCCGACTTGTCGATGGGGCCGAGCCCGTTGAAGAACGGCACGCCCGGCAACTGGCCGTAGTCCAGGGAGTAGACGCAGTAGCCGCGCTTGACCAGATAGGGCGCGAGGACGAGCCAGTTGTCGACGGAGTTCCCGAACGTGCCGTGCACGAGGACGACCGGGCGGGGGTGGGCGGCGGACGGTTTGCAGGCGTAGTCGTTCCAGCCGCTCGACGAGGCGGACGTCCCGGACGTTCCGGACGGGGCGGTCGAGGCGGCCGCCGTGGCCACGGGGGTGAGGGTGGCCGCGCCCGTGACGAGCAGGGCGGCCGCGAGCGCGCGCAGCGCGCGTCTCCAGGGCAGCATCGTGTGATCTCCTTGCGGCTCAAGGGAGTTGCGGGAGAGGTACGCCCTGTGACCCGGATCGACAGGATGCCGTGCACACGTCAAATTACGCGCCAGTAGATGAAGAGTGAAGCGGCGCGACGGCAAAAGTTCCAGTGCTCACTGGCACGGTCGGAGCGGGGCGGCCGGAGCGGGGCCCGGGCGCATCGAACGGCGTTGTCAGTGCCTCCTCCTAGAGTGAAATCACTCGCCAAACAGTCGGGAGAAGGAGCAGAACCATGTCCGCCAACAGGATCCAGCACAAGGTGAATCACGTCGCGCTGGTCGTGGACTGTTCGGGTTCCATGCGTCCGCACCAGAGCCAACTCGTGCGCGTCGTCGACGAGTTCGTATCGGGCCTGAAGGCCGAGTCGGACAGCCTCGGCCACGAGACCCGCATCAGCCTCTACTCCTTCGACCACCGGGTGGAGAACCTGGTGTGGGACATGGACGTGAAGCACCTGCCGTCCATGCGGGGCCTGTACCGCGTCAACAACGGAGCCACCGCCCTGATCGAGGCCTCCCTGAAGTCCCTGGACGACCTCGGCCACATATGGGAGGAGTACGGCGAGCACAGCTTCCTGCAGATCGTGGTGACGGACGGCGAGGAGAACGCCTCCGGCGGCGACCGGCGGCACGACGGCGACATGACCATCCTCGGCCCCTGGCTCGACCGGATCGCGTCGACGATGGGCGGCCTGCCCGAGCACTGGACCTCCGCGATCCTCGTCCCGAACTCCCTGGCCAAGCGGACCGCCCAGAACTACGGCTTCCCCGCGGGCAACATCGCCATCTGGGACGCGGATTCCACGGAGGGCGTCGAGGAGGCCATCGGCACCGTGCGCGCCGCCGCCACCAGCTTCCTGCGCGCCCGCGAACAGGGCGTGCGCGGCACGAAGAACCTGTTCGCCGTCGGCCAGGACATCTCGATCGACGAGGTCCGGGCGAACCTCGAACCGATCCCGGCGACCATGTACCGGCTCCTGAAGGTCGACAAGGAGGCCGAGATCCGCCCCTTCGTCGACTCGCACCCGGGCGTGACGTACGAACGCGGCGCGTGCTACTACCAGTTGGGCGCGCGCGCCCAGGTCCAGCCGAACAAGGAAGTCATCGTGGTCGAGAAGGACACCGACCGCGCCTATACGGGAGACGCGGCGCGCAGCCTGCTGTTCGGTACGGGCATCCAGGGCACCGTCTCGGTGAAGGCGGGCAACAACCCGAAGCTGGAGGTCTACGTGCAGAGCCGCTCGGTGAACAGGAAGCTCAAGCCGAAGACGCGACTGCTCATCATGGTCTGAGAGCCGACCCCCTAGGACGGTGGGGGTCACGCCGCCAGCGTCCCCGGCACGATCGCGCCGGGGCCGAACTTCGCCCGCGCCCGGTCGGCCACCTCCTCGATCCGGCGGGCCTTCTCGTCCACCGGGTCGAACGTCAGCTGGTGGGCGGCGCGTTCGGCGGGCCCGATCCCCTCGGCGCGCAGGGACACGGCCCGCACCCGGGCGCGCTGCAGGCCGAGCGCCTCGTACATGCGGTAGGCGGCCGCGGTCAGTGCGGCGGAGTGGGCGGTCGGCTCGGGCAAGGTGCGGCTCCGGGTGATCGTCGCATAGCCGGTGCGGTCCGCGTACCGCACGGTGAGGGTCAGCGTGCGGCACACCTGGGCCTCCCCGCGCATCCTGACGCCCAGCTCCTCGGCGCCGGAGAGCAGGGCGCGGCGGTGCCGGGAGGGGTCCAGCTCATCGCGGGGGAAGGGGCGTTCGACGGCGACCGAGCGCGCGGCGGCGTTCGGCGCGACCTGGGTGCGGTCGACACCCCGCGCCTTCTCGCGCAGCTCGCGGCCCGCACGGGCGCCGACGAGCCGCTGCAGGGTGGACAGGGGCGCGGCGCCGACCTTCTCCAGGGAGTCGAGGCCGTACTCGCAGAGGGTGCGGGCGGTGGCGCGGCCGATGCCGGGCAGCTCACCGACCGGCCGCCCCGCGAGGAACTCCGCCACGCCGTCCGCGCCCTCGGGCACCGCGCGGGTCGTCCCCGGCGCGGCGCCCCGCGCGGCCATCCGCGCCAGCATCGGTCCTGGGCCCGCGCCGATCGCGCACTCCACCCCGTACAGCGCGAGCGCCCGTACCCGGATCAGGGCGGCAAGATCGACGGCGCCCCGCCGGAAGTACCGGCGCGCGCCACGCACGTCGACGAGCGCGGCGTCCGGCGGGAGCGCCTCGACCTGCGGGGTGAACTCGCCGAGCAGTGCGATGAGTTGGGGCAGCACGGCCTCGTACATGGGCGGCAGCAGGAAACGTACGTAGAGGGTGGTGGTCCTGTTGTTCATCCCGCGCTCCCCGAACTCTGGTGCCACAGCTTCCTGCCGGCGCCCACGGCGCCCTCGCCCGCCGGGCGCAGATCCGCCCAGGGGTGCATCTCGTACCCCGTGGCCATGCGGATGCGGCGCCCGCCCGCCGGGTCCTGCCCCTCTCCGGAACCCGGAGCGGCCCCGGGCTCCGGCTCCGCGAGGCGCCGCGCCACCGCGTCGAGTCCGCCCTCCTTCCGCGTCTCCACCAGGTCCGCCAGGTTCCACGCCGCCGCGCCCACCACGCTGAGGCTGCGCGGCCCGCGGCGCTGCACCACGCCGCGTACGAGCAGCAGCCAGGAGTGGAAGACGGTGTGCGCGCACCGCTCGTGGGCGTCGTCGAAGAAGGCCAGGTCGACCAGGCCAGTGCCGTCGTCCAGGGTGGTGAAGATGACGCGTTTGCCGGAGCGGATCGGCGGGGTCTGGGTGGCGGCCTTGGCGCCCGCGACCAGGACGGTCGCGCCGTGTTCGGCCTCGCGCAGGCGGCGGGCGTCGAGTACGCCGAGCTCATCGAGGAAGCCGCGGTGGTCCCCCATGAGGTGGCGCGAGGAGTCCATGCCGAGGACGCCCAGTTCGGCGCTGAGCCGCTCCGCGTCGTCCAGGTCGGGCAGGCCCGCGGGGGCCGTCTTCCGCCCGCCGGCCAGGGGCAGTTGGGCGCCGGCCGCGCCCCGTGCGCCGCGCCGCAGCTCGGCGAGGTGCAGTTGCAGGTCGCGGCGGTTGGCACCGAACGCGTCGAGCGCGCCGACCTGCGCGAGCCGCTGTGCGACCGGCTTCGAGGGCCTGGCGCGCTCCCAGAAGTCGACGAGTGAGGAGTAGGGCTGCCCGTCGGCGATCCGGGCGGCCTCGGCTTCGCTGATGCCGTGCACGTCGCAGAGCGCGAGGCGCAGGCCCCACGTGTCCGGAGCCGCGCCAGAACCAGACACCAGTTCGATACGGTGAGCGACCGCGGACCGGTTCACGTCAAGCGGCAGGATCGGCACCCCGCGCCGCCGCGCGTCCGCGAGCAGCAGCCGCTTCGGATACATGCCGGGGTCGTGCGTGAGCAACCCGGCGTAGAAAGCGGCCGGGTGATGGGCCTTCAGCCAGGCCGACTGGTACGTCGGGACGGCGAAGGCCACCGCGTGCGCCTTGCAGAAGCCGTACGAACCGAAGGCCTCGACGATCCCCCAGGTGCGGCCGATCGTCTCCGCGTCGTACCCCCTGGCCGCCGCGTGCTGCGCGAACCAGAAGCGGATCCGGCCCTGCGCCTCGGGGTCGGAGAGCCCGCGGCGCACCCGGTCCGCCTCGTCGCGTCCGCAGCCGGTCATGATGTTCACGATCTCGATGATCTGCTCGTGGAAGACGACGACTCCGTACGTCTCCGCAAGGGGGCCCGCGAGGTCGGGGTGCGGATGGCGGACGGGCGCGCGGCCGTGCCTGGCCTCGATGAAGGGCCGCACCATGTCGGCGGCGACCGGGCCCGGCCGGAACAGCGAGATGTCGACCACCAGGTCGTGGAAGGTCGCGGGCTGAAGGCGTCCGACCAGGTCCCGCTGGCCCGGCGACTCGATCTGGAAGCAGCCGAGCGTCTCGGTGGACTTGATGAGCCGGTACGTCGCCGGATCGCCCGGCGGCACCTGGCGCGGGTCGTCGAGATCCACGGCATCGCCCGTGGCCCGCTCGACCTCCGCCACCGCGTGCGCCATCGCCGACTGCATCCGCACGCCGAGCACGTCCAGCTTGAGCAGGCCGAGGTCCTCGACGTCCTCCTTGTCGAACTGCGACATGGGCAGACCCTCGCCGCTGGTCGGCACCACGGGGGTGCGGGCGAGCAGCGAGGCGTCGGAGAGCAGCACCCCGCACGGGTGCATGGCGACGCCGCGCGGCAGCGCGTCAAGCGCCTCGACCAGCTCCCACAGCCGGTCCCTCTCGCCCAGCTCCGCGGCGATCTGCCGCAGTTCGGGCAGCTCCTCCATGGCGGCGCGGGCATCGCGCGCGCGGATGTGCGGGAAGGCCTTGGCGATCCTGTCGATCTCGGCCGGGTCCATGGACAGCGCGGCCCCCACGTCGCGCACGGCGTGCCGCACGCGGTACGTCTCGGGCATGGCGACCGTCGCGACCCGCTCGGTGCCGAAGCGGTCGATGATCGCGCGGTAGACCTCCAGGCGGCGGGCCGACTCGACGTCGATGTCGATGTCCGGCAGGACGTGCCGCCGCTTGGACAGGAACCGCTCCATGAGCAGCCCGTGCTCGACGGGGTCGGCGTGCGCGATGCCGATGAGGTGGTTGACCAGGGAGCCCGCGCCGGAGCCGCGCGCCGCGACCCGGATGTCCAGGTCCCTTACGTCGTCGACGACTTGGGCCACGGTCAGGAAGTACGAGGCATAGCCGTGGTGGTCGATGATGTCCAGCTCGTGGTGCATCCGCTCCCAGTACTCACGCCGGGAGTCGTAGCCGCGCCGCACCATGCCCGCCGCCGCCCGCGAGGCGAGGACGCGCTGCGCGGTGCGGCGCCCGGCGCCGACCAGGCGCGGCTCGGGGAAGCGCACGGACCCGATGCCGATGTCGTCCTCGGGGTCGACGAGGCACTCGGCGGCGGCCGTCCGGGTCTGTTCGAGCAGGCGGTGGGCGGTGTCGCGGCGGAAGCCCGCCGCCTCGACGACGCGCTCGGCGATGCGCAGCATGTCGTCCGCGCCCTTCAGCCACCGTTCGCCGCTGTCGAGCTCCTTGGTCGGGTCGACGGGGACGAGGCGGCGCGCGGCGTCGAGGACGTCGGCGACGGGGCCCTGCCCCGGGTCGGCGTAGCGCACGGCGTTGCTCAGCACGGGGCGCACGCCCTGCTCGGCGGCGAAGCCGAGGGTGCGCGCGGCGAGCCGCAGCGAGCCGGGGCCCGTGCCCTCGCGGCCGTGCCAGGCGGACTCCAGGCGCAGCGCGTCGCCGTAGCGCTCGCGCCAGGGGGCGAGGAGGCGGGCGGCGCGGTCGGGGCGTCCCGCGGCGAGCGCGCGCGCCACGTCGGAGGCCGGGCCGAGCAGTACGGTCAGGCCCTCTCCGTGGTTCTCCTGCCACGGCAGGACGGGCGGCCCGCCGGCGGCGTCGGCGCGGTGCGCGGCGGTGATCAGCCGGCAGAGCGCGGCCCAGCCGGTGGCGCCGTCCCGGGCGAGGAAGGTGACGCGCGGGGTCGACTCGTCGATGAAGGCACCTCCGCGCACGGGCGCCCGGCGACGTCCACCGGCCTCCGGTGCGGGTGCCCCCACGGCGAGCTCGGCCCCGAACAGCGGCCGTACGCCCGACTTGGCGCAGGCCTTGGCGAACCGGACGGCGCCCGCGAGGGTGTCCCGGTCGGTGAGGGCGAGGGCGTCCATGCCCCGCTCGGCGGCGCGTTCGGCGAGCCGCTCCGGGTGCGAGGCCCCGTACCGCAGGGAGAACCCGGAGACGGTGTGCAGATGCGTGAACCCTGACATCACGCACCTCCTTGCACCCTGAGCCGATCCGATCTCACATCCCCCGTCTCCACCATAGACCAGTTTCGAACTTACGTACGACACATACGTTCGATTCATGAGCGAGGCCCGGCGCCGCCCCTCCCGCGTCGCCCGTTCGGCCCATCCCACCTGCGAGAACGACCGCGGACCCCGAGCGTTGAGGCATGAGCTTCGCCGATGAATTCAAGAGCGCCGTCACCCCACGAGCAGCCCTGCTCGTCATCGGCGTACTCGCCCTGCAGCTGCTGTTCATCGCCTCCTACGTAGGGGCCCTGCACCATCCGAAACCCAAGGACGTGTCCTTCGGAGTCGTCGCCCCCGGCCCCGCGGCCGAACAGACGGCCGACCGGCTGAAGAAGCTCTCCGGCGACCCGCTCGACCCCCGTGTCCTCAAGGACGAGGCCACGGCCCGCCGCCAGATCATGGACCGCGACATCGACGGCGCCCTGCTCGTCGACCCGAAGGGCACGAACGACACCCTCCTGGTCGCGTCCGGCGGCGGCACCGCCCTCTCCAGGACCCTCACCGAGCTCGTCACCGAGGTGGACGCGGCCCAGAAGCGCACGGTGAAGACCGACGACGTGGCCCCCGCCTCGGGCCAGGACTTCAACGGCCTCTCGTCCTTCTACCTGGTCGTCGGCTGGTGCGTCGGCGGCTACCTGTGCGCGTCGATCCTCGCGATCAGCGCGGGCTCCCGCGCCGCCAACGTGTCGCGCGCGGTCATCAGGCTCGGCACCATGGCGCTCTACTCGATCGTCGGCGGACTCGGCGGCGCGGTCATCATCGGGCCGATCCTCGGCGCCCTGCCCGGCAGCGTCCTGGGCCTGAGCGGACTCGGCGCCCTGGTGATCTTCGGGGTCGGCGCGATCACGCTCGCCCTCCAGGCGCTCACCGGCATCGTGGGCATCGGCCTGGCCGTCCTCCTCATCGTCATCGGCGGCAACCCGAGCGCCGGCGGCGCCTTCCCGCTGCCGATGCTGCCGCCCTTCTGGCAGGCGATCGGACCCTGGCTGCCGCCGGGCGCGGGCACCTGGGTGGCCCGCTCCATCGCCTACTTCGAAGGCAACTCGATCACCCGTGCGCTCCTCGTCCTCTCCGCCTGGGCCGTCGTCGGCGTCGTCGTCACCATCGCCCTGTCCGCCCGCCGCGGGGCGCCGCACAGCAGCTCGATCGACCTCAGCGGCACGAGCTACGGCAGAGGCATCGGGTGACCTGAGCCCCGGCCCGGCCCTCACCCCGGCCTTCCCAGGGGTGATTGTCAGACCCGGGTGCGAGGCTGACACGCATGATCCGCACACTCGCCGTCGAGAACTACCGCTCCCTGCGCAAGCTGATCGTCCCGCTGGACCGGCTGAACGTGATCACAGGGGCGAACGGCACGGGCAAGTCCAGCCTGTACCGCACCCTGCGGCTGCTCGCCGACTCGGCCACCGGCGGCGCGGTCGCCGCCCTGGCCCGCGAGGGCGGCCTGCCGTCCGCGCTCTGGGCCGGTGAGCGCAAGGCGGAGCCCGCGGGCCTGAAGCTGGGCTTCGCGGGCGACGAGTTCGGGTACGCGGTCGACTTCGGCCTCCCCCAGTCCAGCGGCGCGGGCCCCGGCGGCACCCCCTCCATGTTCGGCCTCGACCCCGAGATCAAGCGCGAGTCCACCTGGGCCGGGCCCGTCCTGCGGACCGCCGCGCTGCTCTGCGACCGCGCGGGCCCCGCCGTGCGCACCCGCACGGCCGACGGCGGCTGGCACCGCACCCAGGGCATCCGTCCGTACGACAGCATGCTCAGCGAGTTCGCCGACCCGCAGCTGGCGCCCGACCTGCTGCGGCTGCGGGAGCTGATCCGCTCCTGGCGGTTCTACGACCACGTGCGCACCGACGCCGACGCACCCGCCCGCGCCGCCCGCGTCGGCACCCGCACCCCGGTCCTCGCCCACGACGGCGCGGATCTGGCCGCCGCCCTGCAGACCATCCGGGAGACCGGCGACGACCGGGCGCTCGACGACGCGGTGGACGACGCCTTCCCCGGCAGCACGGTGCGGATCGCCGACAACGGAGGACGCTTCGAACTCCAACTGCACCAGCGCGGCCTGCTGCGCCCCCTCGGCCCGGCCGAGCTGTCCGACGGCACGCTGCGCTATCTCCTGTGGACCGCCGCGCTGCTCACCCCGCGACCGCCCGCCCTCCTCGTCCTGAACGAACCGGAGACGAGCCTCCACCCGGACCTCCTGCGCCCCCTCGCCGACCTGATCGTCACGGCCACGAAGGACACGCAGATCGTCCTGGTGACCCATGCCCGCCCGCTCGCCGAGGCGGTCGCCGAGGACGCGGCCCGCCACCGGGTCGACGTCAACTCCATAGAACTGGTGAAGGAGTCGGGCCGGACGACGGTGGCGGGCCGGGAGAGCCTCTTGGACGAGCCGCTCTGGTACTGGCCCAAACGGTGACAGCCCGGGGCGGCAGGTACTCCCCAAAAGCAGGTACTCCCAAAAAAGAGCCCCGCCCCCGCATTTCGCGGGGGCGGGGCAGAAACTCCGGCCGGGCTCAGCCGATTTCCGCACCGTAGGCCGACAAGGCCTCCGGCACCGGCTGGAAGAACGTCTCCCCGCCCGCGGAGCAGTCGCCGCTGCCGCCCGAGGTGAGACCCAGCGCGGTGTCACCGGCGAAGAGCGCGCCGCCGCTGTCACCGGGCTCGGCGCAGACCGTGGTCTGGATCAGGCCGTGGACCTGCCCTTCCTGGTAGTTCACCGTGGCGTCGAGCGCGGTGACCTCACCGTCGTGGACCTGGGTGGTGCTGCCGCTGCGCGTCACCTTCTGGCCGACCGTGGCGTCCCCGGCCTTGCTGATCGCCTGGGTGCCGCCGTAGAGGTTCACCTCGCTGGGGTGCGGGGTGTCGCCCGTGTACTTCACGATCGCGTAGTCGTTGTCCGGGAAGCTCGACTCCTCCGTGGTGCCGATCTCACCGCCGCCCTGCGAGTCGGACCAGCTCTTCACCGCGTTGCCGCAGTGACCGGCCGTCAGGAAGTACGGCTCGCCGCCCTTGACGACGTTGAAGCCGAGCGAGCAGCGCGAGCCGCTCCCCCAGATCGCGTCGCCGCCGGCGAGGAAGGCCTTGTACTCGCCCTTGCTCCGCTTGAGTTCGGCCTTGCCGCCGAGCTTCTTCACGATCGCGCCGACCTTGTCGAGCGCGGCGCCCTTGACCGTGCGGTCCGCCGTGACGACCACCTTGTTGGTCGCCGGGTCCATCGCCCACGAGGTGCCGGGCACGGCCGCCCTGTCGTCGAGCGTGGCGCGGGCACTCTTCAGCTCGGCCAGCGAGTTCTCGACGATTCTCGCCTTGCCGCCCGCCGACTCGACCGCGTCCGCCGCGCTCTTGTTCAGCACGTTCACGACGAGAGACTTGGCCTTGGCGTCGTAGTACGTTCCCGCGGCGTCCGCGCCGAGGTCCTTGCCGAGGGCCGAGGCGAGCTTTCCGGCCTTCGCCACCGAGAGGGTGTCCGGCGTGGGGGCCGGGGAGTTCTCACTCGCGTTCGCACTCTGGAAGGTGATTCCCGCGGCGACCAGCGCGGCGATGCCCGCGCCTGCCACGGCGGCACGGCGCTTGGGTATGCGTCGGTGCTTCAAAGCTCACGACCTCCTGTGGGGGGAACGATCCGTGGGGGGAGCGGTCCGTCCGGCGTGGGGGCCTGACGGACCGGAAGGCTTGCACGGCACGGAGTCGCCACGCTGAAGAAGCCGCGTCCATGCCAATTTGGCCTGGCCCACTATCCCGATGCCCCGAGGTCGCACACAAGGTCTACTTCCGGACGCGCACGCGGAAACGATCGCGCTCCCTCCGTGCGCCGGGCGGGCAGGACCCGCCACGTCGGTTCCCGCTGCAAACACCGCGTGCGAGCAACGATCGTCAGCCTGTGAGGACTAGTCCTGTCCGGTTCTCGCCCCTCCCGAGGGCCCCGGACCCCCTGATTCCGGCAGCTTCACCGGCGGTGCCTGCTGCGCCCGTTCCAGGAAGCGGAGGAGTTCCACCGGGAAGGGCAGGACGAGGGTGGAGTTCTTCTCGGCGGCGACGGCCACCACGGTCTGCAGGAGCCGGAGTTGGAGCGCCGCGGGCTCCTCGGACATCTCGTGGGCGGCCTCGGCGAGCTTCTTGGAGGCCTGGAGTTCGGCGTCGGCGTTGATGACGCGGGCCCGTCGCTCGCGGTCGGCCTCGGCCTGGCGGGCCATGGAACGCTTCATCGTCTCGGGCAGGGAGACGTCCTTGATCTCGACGCGGTCGATCTGCACGCCCCAGCCGATGGCCGGGGAGTCGATCATCAACTCAAGGCCCTGGTTGAGCTTTTCGCGGTTGGACAGCAGGTCGTCCAGATCGCTCTTGCCGATGATGGAGCGCAGCGATGTCTGCGCCATCTGCGAGACCGCGAACCGGTAGTCCTCCACCTGCATGACCGCCTCGGCCGCGTCGACCACCTTGAAGTAGATGACCGCGTCCACCCGGACCGTGACGTTGTCCCGGGTGATGCCGTCCTGCGCGGGCACGGGCATCGTCACGATCTGCATGTTGACCTTGCGCAGCCGGTCGACCCCGGGCACCACCATCGTGAAACCGGGGCCGCGCACGGAGCGCTGGAGCTTGCCCAGACGCAGCACCACACCGCGCTCGTACTGCTTGATCACACGCGCCGCCGCCATCGCGTAGACCACCCCGACGGCCCCGAGGGTCGCCCCCACCGCCACCAGCTCCTCGACCATGCCGGCCCCCCAGGGTCCGAATTGGGCGTGTTGGGTGTGCTCTTCGAAGGTAACGCCGGTTCGGGCACAAAGGGAGAGGGCGCAGGGGAAAGCCCCCGCCGGAGTCCGGACGGGGGCTCACCCGCTGGCTGCAGTCTCAGCTGTCGTTCAGTCGTTCAGTCGTTCAGTCGTTCAGTCGTTCAGTCGTTCAGTCGTTCACGCGAGTCAGAAGACGCTGACGTTGTACGCGCGCAGCGCCTCGGTGACGGGCTGGAAGAAGGTCGTGCCGCCCGAGGAGCAGTTGCCGCTGCCGCCGGAGGTCAGGCCCAGCGCCGTGGAGCCCGCGTACAGCGGACCGCCGCTGTCGCCCGGCTCGGCGCAGACCGTGGTCTTGATCATGCCGTAGACGACGTCGCCGCCGCCGTAGTTGACGGTCTGGTTCAGCGCGGTGACCTTGCCGCTGTGCGTGCCGGTCGTGGAGCCGCGCCGGGTGACGGTCTGGCCGACGGTGGGGTCGGCGGCCCGGGTGATGTCCTGGCTGCCCACGGTGCCGGACTTGGTGACCGAGTTGTTGGTGTACTTGACGATGCCGTAGTCGTTGGTCGGGAAGCTGGAGCCCGACGTGGTGCCGAGCACGGTGGTCTTCGCCGAGTTGGACCACCAGGTGCCCGCGCCGTCGGTGCAGTGCCCCGCGGTCAGGAAGTAGTAGGCGCCCGCGCTGTTGCGGACGTTGAAGCCGAGCGAGCAGCGCCAGCTGCTCGCGTAGATGGCGTCGCCGCCGGAGATGTACTTCTGGAACGTGCCGGGGGTGCGCTCGATCTTCAGGGCGTCGGCCCCTGCCGCGGCCTTGAGCTCGGCGATCTCGGAAGCGGAGACCGTGCTGTCGGCGGTGACGACGACCTGCTTGGTCTGCGCGTCGATGCCCCAGGCGGTGCCCGCGACGTCGGCGCCGAGCACGGCGTCGCTGGCCTGTTCCAGCTGTGCCGTGCTGAGGGTCTCCATGCCGTCCCGCGCGTTGGCCGCGGGCACGGCGAGCGCCCCGGCGGCCACGAGTCCGGTGGCCACGGCCAGCAGACGGGTGTGTCTTGCTATGCCGCTGTGGGGGGTGGTGCGCCTGTTCCTCACGTAGTTCCTCCCGAGGGAAGTCAGTGGGTCCTTGTGGGTTGAAGACCCGTGAGGCGCAGCCAAAGAGCAAGCCCTGGTTCCGCATACGCCGTGCTCCTGACAAGCGCTGCTCGGGAGTATTGGGGCCGGGCAAGGACCGCACAAGGGCGCCTTTCGGCCGCCGACCGATACACCTCGGCCAGCCCCGGTGGTCTCGTACCTCTCGTACGCCACCGGGGCTTGCCGTGTTCTGCTGCGTGCTCGGACGCCTGCGTGCTCCGACGTCTCAGCGGTCGCGAAGGTTCCGTTCTCCCGCCGCGATCTCGGTGACCAGGGTGTTGCCGGGCGGCGGGAAGGGACAGATGAAGTGGTCGGCGAAGGCGCACGGGGGCAGCAGCGCGCGGTTGAAGTCGACGGCGGTGCGGCCGTCGGCGTCGGGCGCGGCGGGCCGCAGGAAGCGGAAGCGGTAGCTGGACGTGCCGCTGGTGGCGTCCGCGAAGACCGCCCACAGTGACCCGTCACCCTCCACACTCACCTGGAGGGTGTGCTCGACTCCCCCGAGCCGGAAGGAGAGTTCGCCGTCGAGGCCGAGGCCGCGCTCCTTGCCGTCCGCGTTGCCGACCGTGACGGTGCGGTCCTCGCCGAACGGGGTGAAGCGCCCGGGTACGGTCCAGCGGGTGTCGTACGCGGTGGCCTCGATGCCACGGAAGACGTGGCGCGCGGTGGCGTCGGGGTCGAAGTCGCGTACGGCCCAGAGGCCTTCGCGCCGCATGACGACGAGGCGGCGCCTGCCGTGCGCGACGCGGGCGGCGTCGACCGGGCCGCTGTCGGCGGTCAGCCGGACCTCGCCGGTCAGCGGCCGCCCGTCGACGGTGAGACCGGTGTCGGTGAGACCGGTGTCGGTGAGACCGGTGTCGGGGCCCGCGGTCAGGACGATCGCGTCGGGCGTCTCGGTCCAGCGCCCGGGGATGCCCGGAAGGTGCCCGTCCGCATGGTCCGCGAGCCAGTGCGTGCCGGTGAGGGCGAGCGGCCCGTAAGGAGCCGACACCGTCTCCGTCCGCTGCTCGTGCCAGTGCTTCCAGTCCTGCGCGGCGTCCGCGGCCCGGCCGTCGGAGAGGTGCTCGGTGTGCTCGGTGCTCATACCGGTCAACCCTTCCATACGGGCTCGCGAAGCCCGAGGTGCGAGCGCAGCGTCGCACCCCGGTATTCCGTGCGGTACGCGCCGCGTTCCTGGAGCAGCGGCACCACGCGTTCGACGAAGTCGTCGAGCCCGCCGGGGGTGAGGTGCGGCACGAGGATGAAACCGTCGGCGGCTTCGGTGCGCACGGCCTCCTCGAGTTCGGCGGCGACCGCCTCCGGGGTGCCGATGAAGGACTGGCGGGCCGTCGTCTCAATGACGGTCTGGCGGATGGAGAGCCCCTTGGACTCGGCGAGTGCCCGCCACTTCGCGGCGACGGCGAGCCGGTCGGTGATCCGCACGCGGCCCTGGACCAGTTCGGACGCGGGGTCCGGGTCGATGTCCGGCAGCGGCCCGTCCGGGTCGTACGCGGACAGGTCCACGCCCCAGACCTGTTCCAGGGCGAGGATCGCGTTCTGCGGGGTCACCTGCAGGCGGCGGATCTCGGTGGCCTTCTCCTGCGCCTCGGCCGCGGTGTCGCCGAGCACGTAGGTGACGCCCGGCATGATCTTCAGGTCGTCGGCGGAGCGTCCGTACCGCGCGAGGCGGCCCTTGACGTCGGCGTAGAAGGCGCGGCCCGCCTCCGGTGTGCCGTGCCGCGTGAAGATCACGTCGGCCGCCGACGCGGCGAACTCCCGGCCCTCGGGCGAGTCTCCCGCCTGGATCACGACGGGGTGCCCCTGCGGGGAGCGCGCCACGGTGAACTCGCCCTCGATCGCGAAGTGCCGCCCGTGGTGCGCGAAGGGCCGCGGCCGGCCCTCCGGCGTCCAGGAGTCCCACAGTTCGCGTGCCGTCGCCAGGAACTCGGCGGCGCGGGTGTACCGGTCGGCGCGGTCGAGGTAGCCGCCCCTGCGGAAGTTCTCGCCGGTGAAGGCGTCCGAGGTGGTGACCACGTTCCAGGCGGCGCGGCCCTCGCTCAGATGGTCAAGCGAGGCGAACCTGCGGGCGAGTTCGAAGGGCTCGTTGAAGGTCGCGTTGACGGTGCCCGCGAGGCCGAGCCGTTCGGTGACGGCGGCGAGTGCGGTCAGGACGGTGAGCGACTCGGGCCGCCCGACCACGTCCAGGTCGTGGATCCGCCCCTTGTGCTCGCGCAGGCGCAGCCCCTCGGCGAGGAAGAAGAAGTCGAAGAGGCCGCGTTCGGCGGTGCGGGCGAGCGAGGCGAAGGACGAGAAGTCGATGTGCGAGCGGGACCTGGGATCGGACCAGACCGTGGTGCTGTTGACGCCGGGGAAGTGGGCGGCGAGGTGGATCTGCCGGGGGCCGCGTGTCATGAGAGCACCCCCGCGAGCGCGGCGTACTGGTTGGCGGGCCTGGCGAGCCCCAGATGCTCCCGGAGGGTGCTGCCCGGGTAGAAGGTGCGGAAGAGGCCGCGGTGCTGGAGCAGCGCGACGGTGCCGTTGACGAGCCGTTCCAGGTCGCGGCGCGGCTCGACGGGCGTGAGGTGGAAGCCGTCGACGGTGCCCGCGCGGTGCCAGCCGGTGATCAGCTCGGCCAGGTCGACGGGGCCGCCCCGGTAGGCGGGCCCCTCGGCGGTGGGCAGCGGTCCGCCGCCGTGCCCGGGCTCCGCGGCACACTCCCCGCCGCCGAGGTCGACGTCGAGGGCGGCGAACACCCGCAGCGTCTGCGGGTCTCGCCCGAACCGCGTCGCCAGGACCCGCAGTTCGGCCCGCGCGGCACCGGCCCGCGCGGCGGACGAGGTGCGCACGAGGGCGACGTCCGCGTGCCGTGCCGCGGTCTCGCGGGCCTGCGGCGCCGTCGCGTCGACGACCCGCACCGGATGGCCCTGGGGCGGCCGGGGCACGATGGACGGGCCCCGCACCGAGAAGGCGCTCCCTTCGAAGTCGACGTAGTGCAGTCTGTCCCGGTCGATGAAGCGACCGGTGGCCACGTCCCGTATCTCCGCGTCGTCGTCCCAGCTGTCCCAGAGCCGGGCGGCGACATCGGCGACCTCACCGGCCTCGTGCCACAGCTCCTCGCGCAGCGCGGCCCGGCGCCGCCCGAAGAGCCGGGCCTCGGCCTCGGTCGTCGACACGTCGACCTGCCAGCCGGCCCGCCCGTGGCTGACCCAGTCGAGGGTGGCGACGGCGGCCTGTACGTGGAACGGCTCGGTGTGCGTGGTCGTGACGGTCGGTACGAGTCCGATGCGTCCGGTGCCGGGCGCGATCCTGGCGGCGACGGCGAGGGCGTCGGGTCCGGGCCGCGCGAAGGAGTCCCCGAGCGTCACGAAGTCCAGCGCCCCGCGCTCGGCGAGCAGCGCGAGATCGACGTAGGAGTCGGCCCGGTACACACCGGGGAGGTCGATGGCGGCGGCGAGGTGGAGGGGGCCGCGGCCGGTGCCTCGGTTGGTCATCGGCTGAACCTTTCTGGAATGGCGTGGAGGGTTTTGAGGAACCCCGGTGGAGGTCTTGAGGGACCCGGCGGAGGCCCCGAGGGACCCGGCGGAGGCCCTGAGGGACCTAAAGGACCTTGGAGAGGAAGGCGCGGGTGCGGTCGTGCCGCGGCCTGTCGAGTACGTCGGCGGGGGCGCCCTGTTCGACGACGCGCCCGTCGTCCATGAAGACGACGGCGTCGGCCACCTCGCGGGCGAAGCCGATCTCGTGGGTGACGACGATCATCGTGGTGCCCTGTCCGGCCAGGTCCTTGATGACGTCGAGCACCTCGCCGACCAGTTCCGGGTCGAGCGCCGACGTCGGCTCGTCGAAGAGGAGCAGCTTCGGCTCCAGGGCGAGCGCACGGGCGATGGCTACGCGCTGCTGCTGCCCGCCGGAGAGCTGCCGGGGGTAGGCGTCCGCCTTCTCGGCGAGACCGACCCGGTCCAGGAGCGCCCGCGCGGCCCGCGTCGCTGTGGCGCGCGGCCGCTTGAGGGCGGAGACCGGCGCCTCGACGACGTTCTCCAGGACGGTCAGGTGCGGGAAGAGGTGGAAGTTCTGGAAGACGAAGCCGATCCGGGTGCGCTGCTTGAGCACCTCGCGTTCGGGCAGCTCGTACAGCGTGTCGCCGGACCGCCGGTGACCGACGAGCGAGCCGTCGACGGCGACCCAGCCCCCGTCGGCCTTCTCCAGGTGGTTGATGGTGCGCAGGAGGGTGGACTTGCCGGATCCGGAGGGGCCGAGGACGACGGTGACCTCGCCCCTGCCGACCCGGAGATCGACGCCCTTGAGCACCTCCAGGGGCCCGAACGACTTGCGCACGGCGCGGAGTTCGACCATGGAGGAGGTGGCAGAAGTGGCAGTGGACATGGGGTTCCTCGGGGCTCAGGAGGTGCTCAGGAGGTGCGCAGGAAGTCGAGTACGGCGCGGGCGGTGGCGTCGTTCTGCCGGAAGGTGGGGCTGTTGGTCCGCGGCCGGGTGAACGCCCCCGCGCCGCGCGCGTCGGTCTGCGGCCCGAGCGCGAAGCGGCGCGGATGCGGCACGCCCGCACGGTCGAGCACCCGCCCGTCGGCCGGGTCGACGGCGAGGAGTCCCGCTCCGGTCGCCGCGGCTCCCTCGGCGTGCAGGTCCCGCAGGAGCGGGTCGCGGGTGCGGTCGAGGGTCGGCTGCGGGAGGCGTGCCTCGACGAGGGCGCGGGCCTCGGTGACGTGGCCGGGCAGGGTGGGGCTCTCGGCACGGAACACGCCGCCCTCGGCGCTCACTCGGACGTCCGCGCCGAGGAACCGTACGACTCCGGCGCGCGAGAGGGCGAGCAGGTTCCGGAGCCGGGGGCCGGGCGGTCCCGACGCGAGGAGGCTGAAGAAGCCGTGCCACCACGTCCCCACGTCGCCGAGCCGGACCACCTGCCCGTAGACGGAGAGCAGTCCGAGGAACACGGCGAGGTCGGTGCTGTGCCGGGGGTCGTGCCGACGTGCGAGGTCGGCGGCGACATGGCCGCGCAGCGCGTCCTGCAGTTCCTCGTACGAGGTGTGGCGCGTCCCGGCCAGGGGGTGGTCGAGGGCCGCGAGGTCGAGCCGGTCGGCGGGGTCGGGCACGGCGGAGGCGATGAGGACGTCCAGTTCGGGGCTGCCGGGCGGGCAGACCGCGTACTTCTCCTCGAAGTCCGTCCAGGCCGTCCCGGTCCGCTCCGGGTGGGCGGTGAACAGGCGGTGGTAGTGGGCGAAGCCGAGTTCCTTCTCGATGAGCGGCCAGACGTCCCGGCGGAAGTCGAAGCCGTCGGGGCGGGCGAGCAGCGCGTCGATCTCGGCGGGGCCCAAGTAGCGTGGCAGCGGCGGCCGTTCGCCCGTCCAGTCGTAGCCGATCTTGGAGTGGTAGGGCACGCCGCGCCGCGAGCCGACGTACAGCAGGGGCTCGCGCCCGGACGGCACGTACCTCTCCCCCTCGTACCGCCCGCCGCGCCCCTCCGTGAGCAGCACCATCAGGTCGACGAAGGCGAGTCCGAGGCCGCGCACGATGACGGGTTCGCCGGGCGCGAGCCGCGACAGGTCGCTGTCCGCGGTGAAGTCGGGCGGCAGGTGCACGAGACCGTGCCGCTCGGCGTACGCGGTCAACTCGCCCTGTTCGGCGTCGGGTTCGGCGTCCAGGTGGCCCTGGGCGAGGATGACGAGGTCGGCGGTGAGAGGGCTGTCCGCGCCGTCGAGGAGCACCTCCTGGCGGGCGTCGCGCGCCCCGGTGACGCGCAGCGCCCTGCGCCGGTGATGACGGACGACGGCGTGGGACGGCAGGGCGGCGACGGCCCTCTCGTACACCCAGCGCAGATAGCCGCTCTGCTCGCGGCGGCTGAGGAAGGCCCGCCCGTCGCGCCCGGTCCACTCGTGCAGGGCGGGTCCCGGCAGGACGGGTCCCGCCACCTCCACCGTCTCGTCGGTGAACATCGTGACGTCCTGGGCCTGCGAGTTCATCCAGAGCAGCGGCGACTGATCGCTGCGCCAGACGCGGCCGCCGCCCGGCGGATACGGGTCGACGAGATGGATGTCGAGGCCCGGCCCCCGGTACAGCTCGGCCGCGTTGGCGGCGATGCGCTCCAGGATGCCGGTGCCGCGCGGCCCGGCCCCCACGATCACCAGCGAGTGCCTCATCGCGCGCGCTCCGACCCGCGCGCATAGTGCCGTTCGACGTAGTACTGGCCGACGCTGAGCACCGAGGTGACCACGACGTACCAGAGGGTGGCGACCATGAGCAGCGGGATGACCTGGTAGGTGCGGTGGTAGACGAGCTGAACGGAGTAGAGCAGGTCCTGCACGGCGATGACGGAGACGATCGAGGTGCCCTTGAGGGTGCCGATCAGCATGTTCCCGGCGGGCGGCACGATGGACCGCATGGCCTGCGGCAGCACGATCCTGCGCCACCTGCGCCACCGCCCGAGCCCCAGCGACTGCGCGGCCTCGATCTGGCCGCGGTCGACGGAGAGGATCCCGCCGCGCACCACCTCGGCGGCGTAGGCGGCCTCGTGCAGGGTGAGGCCGATGACGGCGATGGTGACCGGGCCGAGCAGGTTCACCGTCCGCACGCCGAACACCTGCGGGTACAGCGCCCCGATGTTGAACCAGAAGAGCAGCTGCACCAGGATCGGCATCGACCTGAAGAACCAGACGTACGCCCAACTCACGGATCGCAGCACGGGGTTGGCGGAGAGCCTCGCCATGGCGAGCAGCGCGCCGAGCGCGAAGCCGAGCACCATGACGAGGGCGGTCAGCCAGAGCGTGAGCCCGAGACCGCGCAGCACGGACTCCGAGGTGAAGTAGTCGGCGACGACGCCCCACTGGAACGCCTCATTGTGTACGACGGAGTTGACGGCGAACGCGAGCAGGGCCAGGACGGCGACGGCCGCGGCCCACTGCCCCACGCGGGGCCGGGGCACGATGCGCGGAGCGTCGGGGAGGTCTGACGGGTCCCGGGAAGGAGGGGCGGTCGCCACTTTCCCGGCGAGGGTGCCGGAATCGGGGAGGTTGCCGGAGTCGGTGAGGGTGTCGGAAGACATGCGGAAGGCTCCGTGGATACAGAAGATCGAACACGGGTGACGCCTTCACACGGACCGAGCCCCTCAGCACGATCCGCCATCGACATTACGTGGCGCTTCGCATGCGCTGTCAAGGCTGTCCAGGATATGAGCCTTACGTCTCACGGCAGTTGACGCGGAAACGGATGCCTGTTCCACTTGGCCCATGCATCCGCAGCAGTGGCTGGTCAAGCGCTCCCACATCGACTTCGGTCGCGTGTGGTCGGCGTCCTGTTGATGTCCTCCTGAGCCGACCCCCTGCGCCGCACGCCCCCTTGATCTCTTGAGCTCGCCTGACCTCTTGAGTTCGCTTGATCTCTTGAGTTCGCTCGGCGTCCGCCGGGCCCTCTCCCCCGCACGGGTCGGCACCCTGCGCTCACTCCACGACGCCCGTGCGCCCGCACGCCGTCGCCCTCGCCCTCGCCTTCACACGCGCACTCCGCCGCCCCGCTCGTCACGGGCGACAACACCCCCCTCGCATCCCTCGTACGTCTCGTATCCCCTCGTACGTCCGCTTCGCCCTGCCCTGCCGAGCTGGAGAACCCTCACGCCATGAGCACGCCCCCGCGTTCCCGCCGCATCCCGGCGGCCTTCGCCCTGATCACCGCCGCCACCCTCGCGCTGACCGCCTGCGGGTCGGGCGACGCGACGAACACCGCGGGCGGCGCGGCCCCCGCGGGCAAGGGCGGCAAGATCCCCACCGCGGACGTCGTCTCCTCCGTCGGGAGGAACGAGGCGGCGGCGCGGCTGCTGCCCCCGGACGTACGAGACCGGGGCACCCTCGCCGTCGCCTCGTCCGTCGGCGGCACCCCGCCCGGCGCGCTCTACCTGGAGGACGGCAGGACGATCGTCGGCCAGGACATCGACTTCGCGGACGCGGTGGCCAAGGTGCTCGGGCTGAAGCTGAAGCGGGAGCCCGCGAGCTTCGAGGCGATCCTGCCCGCCCTGGGCAGCGGCAAGTACGACCTGGGCACGGGCAACTTCGGCGTCACCGACGAGCGCCGGAAGTCCATCGACTTCGTCACGTACATCAACGACGGCCAGGGCTTCGCCGTGCGCGAGGACAGCGACCTGAAGAAGGTCACCGGCTTCGAGCAGCTCTGCGGCCTGAACGTGGCGACCGGGGCGGGCACCACGTTCGAGGCCACCCTTGAGGACAACAAGCACGTCTGCGAGGAGGCGGGCAAGAAGCCGTACGGCGTGAAGACGTACGCCGAGCCGGGCGCACTCTGGGCCGCGCTGCAGCAGGGCCGCGCCGACGCGGTGATGTCCACCATCAACGGCCTGCGCTATGCGGTGCGGCAGCAGGACGGCCTGCGGTTCCTCGGCGAGTACCACCGGCTCGACGTCGGCTTCGCCTTCAAGAAGGGCACGAAGCTCGCGCCCGCGTTCCGCGCCGCGGTGGACCGGCTGATCGCGGACGGCACGTACGACCGCATCCTGAGGAAGTGGGGCACGCGGGGCTCCGCGATCGAGAAGTCGCAGATCTCGCCCCATGAGATCAAGGACTGACAGGCAGTCACGCGCCCCGGGCTACAGCCCGCAGTCACAGCACGAACAGCACTCGCAGATGCCGCAGCAGCCGCAGTCGCAGTCGCCGCAGTTGCTGCAGCAGCCCTCGCGCTTCTTGCGGGACCAGGGGCCTTCGTACGTGTCGGCGCAGCACACCTTGCAGGTGCAGCAGAGGCCGATGGCGACGGCGCACCCGGCCCAGAAGCCGCGCTTGCCGGGCTTCGGCGGCTGCGGGTCGAAGGCAGGACCACCGCCGAAGCCGCCGGGCCCGCCGGGCCCTACGGGTCCGTCAGGGCCACCCGGACCGCCGGGCGCGCCGCCCCCGTAGGGGTTGCCACCCCCGTACGGAGCGTCGCCCCCGAACGGAGCGCCGCCCCCGTAGGGGTTCTGCGCCCCGTACGGGCCACCCTGATGCGCCGTCACCTGACCCGCGTGCCCCGCGTGTCCCGCATGCCCGCACCCGTCCGTCCCGAACGCCCGGTCGACCGACCTCGTCAGCTCGTGCGCGAGCAGCACGTGCGCCAGCTTGCCGTCGGTGAATTCGGCGTCGCGCAGCGCGAGCCGGATGCCGTGCAGCGCGTCGTCGGCCAGGCGCCGGGCCTCGGCCAGGGTCGTGCCGGTCGCGGTGAGCGGGTTCCAGGCACCCGACGCGGCGTCAGCTTCCCTGTCCTCCACGGCGTCGAGCAGGTGGGCGAGCCTGCCGAAGAGGCGGCCCGCCTCGGCGAGCGGCTCCGCGTTGCCGGGCCGCCCGGCGAGCACGGCGGTGTGCGCGAAAGCCGCCGCGGTCGCGGTCTCGGTCGGCTCGGTGACCGTGAGCAGCGAGGTGCCGGGCCCCGCCAAGGCCTCGATCCCGGCCTGCCGTTCGACGGCGTCGACCAGGACCGCCGTGTCGAACCCCACATCGGCGCCGGTCCGCGCGCCCGCCCGGTCCCAGCCCCGGGCCACCCGCCGGGCCGCGACGGCCACCGGCCGACGCGCCAGGACCCCGTCGCCGTCGACGACATGGTCCCGGACCTTGGCCGAGGCGAGCACCAGCGAGACGGCGGCGGCGAGCCGTGCACCCTCGCCCCGGGCCACGGAGGCGGTCCGCATCCCGCGCAGCGGGCAGGGGCCCGCGGTGCGCCGCCACCCCGTGGCGCGCTCGGTTTGAGCCTCCGTCAGGACCGAGATGATGAGCCCGTCGTAGTTGGTGACGACGCGGGCGAACTGCCCGTGATCACTGCGCAGCGCGAGGCAGAGCCCGCACAGGTGGGCCATCCACTGGGTCTTGAGCCCCTCACCGAGGCGATGGGTGCAGGGCCTGACGATTCCGAACAAGACGACTCCCCCGAGTGGCCTGAATTTGATCAACTCCGCGCATCGTAGCGACGGCTCCGTTCACCCGTACGCACCGGCCGTCACCCATACGCCGTGAAGAATCATATTTCACTCACAGTCAGCAGCCGTACACAGCACGACCCTTGGAGCGCACCGCACATCGACGTGTTGACTCTGCACCAGTACCGTCACGAAAACCCCGCGCGGCGACTATCCACTTGGCGCATCATCCGCATCATGGACGACGATAGGGATGCGGAATCCAGGGAAACCGCTGTGAGAGGAGGCGTCCATGGGATCGGTGCGCAAGGCGAGTGCTTGGCTTGGCCTCGTCGACGACGACAACAACGAGCGTTACTACGACGACGGCTACGAAGACGACCGGGCTGAGGGGCCCGACCAGCCGGAGGCCTGGGTCACCGACCCGCGAGTGCGGGTGGCGGCCGAGGCGACCGGGGAGGAAGAGCGGCGGATCGGGACCGTGACCCCGGACAGCTTCCGGGACGCGCGCCACATCGGTGAGCTCTTCCGGGACGGTGTCCCGGTCATCATCAACCTCACGTCCATGGAGCCGACCGATGCCAAGCGCGTGGTCGACTTCGCGGCCGGTCTCACCTTCGGCCTGCGCGGTTCGATCGAGCGGGTGGCGACGCGGGTCTTCCTGCTCACCCCCGCCGACACGCAGATCGTCAACGGCGAGGCCAAGGGCCGCGCCGCGGACGGCTTCTTCAACCAGAGCTAGGCAGGGCCGCTCACCGGAACGCGTCGAGACCGGTGAGCGCCTTGCCGAGTACCAGCTGATGCATCTCGGTGGTGCCCTCGTAGGTGAGCACCGACTCGAGGTTCGTCGCGTGCCGCATGACGGGGTATTCGAGCGAGATCCCGTTGGCGCCCAGGATCGTCCTGGCCGTGCGGCAGATCTCGATCGCTTCCCGTGCGTTGTTGAGCTTGCCGAAGCTGATCTGTTCGGGACGGAGCCGGCCCGCGTCCAGGCGTCGCCCCAGGTGGTGGGCGAGCAGGATGCCCTTGTGCAGTTCGAGGGCCATGTCGGCGAGCTTGGCCTGGGTGAGCTGGAAGCCACCGATGGGCCGGTCGAACTGCTCGCGGGTCTTCGCGTACTCGACGGCCGCCTCGAAGGAGGAGCGGGCCGCGCCCATGGCTCCCCAGACGATGCCGTAGCGCGCGTGGGAGAGACAGCTCAGCGGCCCCTTCAGGCCGACGACCTCGGGCAGTACGGCGTCCGCGGGCAGCCGTACCTCGTCGAGGACCAGCTCACTGGTGACGCTCGCGCGCAGCGACCACTTGTGCTTGATCTCGGGCGCCGAGAACCCCTGCGCGTCGGTCGGGACGACGAATCCCCTGATGCCCTCGTCGGTCTGGGCCCAGACGACGGCGACCCCGGCCACCGACCCGTTCGTGATCCACATCTTGCGCCCGGTGAGGAGCCAGTCCGTCCCGTCCTTCTTGGCGTGCGTGCGCATGGACGCCGGGTCGGAGCCGTGGTCCGGTTCGGTCAGGCCGAAGCAGCCGATGATCTCGCCCGCGGCCATGCCCGGCAGCCAGCGCTGCTTCTGCTCCTCGGAGCCGAAGCGGTGGATGGCGTACATCGCGAGGGAGCCCTGTACGGAGACGAGGGAGCGGATTCCGGAGTCGGCCGCTTCGAGCTCCAGGCAGGCGAGCCCGTACTGCACGGCGCTGGCGCCCGCGCAGCCGTATCCCTGCAGGGACATGCCGAGCGCCCCGATGGAGCCGAGTTCGCGGGCCAGCTCCCGGATGCCGGGCAGCTCACCCCTCTCGTACCAGTCGGCGATGTGCGGCAGGACCCGGTCGGTCGCCCAGGTGCGGACGGTGTCCCTGATCGCGAGGTCCTCCGGGTCCAGGAGGTCGTCGATGCCGAGGGGGTCGGCGGGGTCGAAGGGCGGCAGAGGGGTGCGGGCGCTTGCGGACATGCGGGCCTCCGGCGACACAAAACTAGCGGTGGTAGTTAGCTACGGCTCGCGCTGACGTTACGCAGGCAGTGTGGCGCACGTCCAGAGCGTCCAGGGGCCTTTCAGGGGCGCGGGGAACTGCGCGACCAGCCGAAGAGAGCCCGCACCCGAAGAACCCGGCCGCCGAGAGGTTCAGACGTCCACGGACGATCCGGCGCCGACCCGCGCAGGGTCCCGAGGAGCCGGCACCCCCTGCTCAAGCCGCGCCGCAGGCGCCCCGCACTCCATGCCCCGCGGCAACCGCAGCGCCGCCACCGCACCGAGCAGCAACAACCCGGCGCTGACCAGCAACGTCACATGCAGCCCGTGCACGAAGGAGTCCCGCGCCGCGGCCCGCAGCGCCGCACCCGGCCCCCCGCCGAGCCGCGCGGCGACGTCGTACGCCTCGCCCAGCGAGTGGCTCGCCGCCGCACTGTCCGCAGCCGGAACGCCCCGCACCGCGGAGAGCCCCGGCGCGTACGCGGCGTTCATGACGCTGCCGAGCAGCGCGATGCCGATACCGGCGCCGAGCTGGTAGGAGGTCTCACCGATCGCCGCGGCGCCGCCCGCCTGGGCCTGCGGAGCCTCGCTCAGCATCGACTCGTACGCGCCGAACAGCGTGGTCTCCAGGCCGAAGCCGAGCAGCACGAAGCCGACGAGGAGCAGTGTGTCGTTGGCGTGGCCGCCCATGCCGGTGAGGAGCAGCACGGCGAGCGCGGTGAGGCAGAAACCCGCGCAGACCATCGTGCGCGGGCCAAGGCCGCCGAGCATCTTCGAACCGGCGAGGCCCGCGGCCATCGCGGCGATGGTCAGGGGCAGCAGGCGCAGCCCCGTCTCCAGCGGGGAGAGGCCGAGCACCAGCTGCAGATACTGCGCGGCGATCAGTTCGAGGCCCACGAGGGCGAGCATGGCGAGGACGATGCAGCCCACCGAGGTGCTGAACGCGGGCCGCGTGAACATCGACAGATCGACCAGCGGGTACGTACGCCGGCGCTGCCGGTGGACGAAGCCCGCGAGCAGGGCGCCGCCCACGACGAGCGCGAGCAGCGTCGTGAGGCCGAACGGCGACTCACCGCCGCCGAGCCGCTTCACGCCGAGCACGAGACCGAAGAGTCCGCCGGCGGCCATCAGCGCGCCGACCACGTCCCACGGCCCGTTCCTGCCGCCGGTCGACTCGGGCAGCAGCAGGCGTCCGATGGGCAGGCTGACCAGCATGA
Organism: Streptomyces sp. NPDC046465; assembly: GCF_040646035.1. Taxonomy (NCBI): domain Bacteria; kingdom Bacillati; phylum Actinomycetota; class Actinomycetes; order Kitasatosporales; family Streptomycetaceae; genus Streptomyces; species Streptomyces sp. NPDC046465. Next base: position 60,380 of record NZ_JBEYZK010000018.1, on the reverse strand, counting down.
GCGGGATGTTTATGAGGAAGACCGAGCCCCACCAGAAGTGCTCGAGGAGGAACCCGCCGAGCAGCGGGCCAACGGCCGCGCCCACCGCGGCCACCGCGCTCCAGAGCCCGATGGCGACGGCCCGCTCGCGCCGGTCGGGGAAGACCTGGCGCAGGATCGACAGGGTCGCGGGCATGATCATCGCGCCGCCGACGCCGAGCAGCGCGCGGGCCGCGATGAGGACCTGTGCGTTGTCCGCGAGGGCCGCGATCGCCGAGGCGACGCCGAAGAGGGCGTAGCCGAGGAGGAGGACGCGTCTGCGGCCGACGCGGTCGCCGAGCGTGCCGAAGAGGATGAGGAGCGCGGCGCAGACGAGTGGATAGATGTCGACTATCCACAGGAGTTCGATCGCGCCGGGCTTGAGGTCCTCGGTGACCGCGGGGACCGCGACGTGCAGCACGGTGGCGTCGACGGCGACGAGCAGCAGGCTCACGCAGAGGACGACGAGCACGACCCAGCGGTTGGCCCCGGCACCGGCCCCGGATCCCCGACGGCTCTGCGGTACTGCGGCCGTGGTCGTCCCGGACATGTGCGTACCTCCCAGTGGTCCCTCGCGTCGGCGGCCTGCGGGAGGTGGTCTGCGGGAGGTGAACTCCCTGTTCCGGCGGCGCCGACAAAGGCGAGTGAGCCGTCAGAGTACGCGAGTCGACGCGCGGGGCACGTGGCGGACCTCTCACGGTTGTACGGATGCGGTGTGGTGTGCGCCACGCCTGCGCCACGCCGCTGCCTTCCGGCCACGCCCCGGGCGCGCGTCCGATCCTCCCGACGGCCGATAATCGAGCCCGTGACTGATCTTGATCAACGCCTCTCGCCGTCCCCGGCGGGCCGTGCGCTGCGCCGCGCGGCTCCCGCGCTCCTCGTGTACGCCGGGGTGCGCGCGCTGGGTCTCGCCGTGCTCGCGGTGTGGGGCGCGGCGGCGGGCAAGAGCCCGCACACGCTGCTGTCCGCCCGCTGGGACTCGCTCTGGTACACCCGCGTCGCCGAGCACGGGTACGGCTGGGAAGTGACGCTGCCGGACGGCAGCGTCCACTCGAACCTCGCGTTCTTCCCCCTGCTGCCCTGGCTGGAACGGCTCGTTTCCGCCGTCAGCCCCTTGTCGTTCGCGGACGCGGGTCTGGTGGTGAGCGGGCTCGCGTCGCTCTTCGCCGCGGCCGGGATCTTCGCGATCGCCGACCGGCTGTACGGGCGCCGGGCCGGGATCTGCGCGGCCGCGCTCTGGGCGGTCCTGCCGGTCGGCATCGTGCAGTCGATGGCGTACAGCGAATCCTTGTTCACGGCGCTCGCCGCCTGGTCGCTGTACGCGGTGCTCAGCGGGCGGTGGGTGACGGCGGGCCTGTTCGCCTCCCTCGCGGGGCTGACCCGGCCGGTGGGCGCCGCGGTGGTCGCCGCGATCTGGGTGGCGGCGGCCGTGCGGATGCACCGTGAGCGGCGGGCGGACCCGCGGATGATCCTCGGCGTGGTGCTTGCCCCGGTCGGCGCCGCCGCCTATGTGCTGTGGGTCGGCCACCGCACGGGCGACGGCCTGCTCGGCTATCTCGACGTCCAGGCGGGCTGGGGCAACGGCTTCGACTTCGGCTACGCCTTCGCGCGGTTCGTCGGGGAGAAGTTCACCTCCGTCCCCGGCGCCCTCGCGGGCCTCGGTCTCATCGTCGGCGTCGCCCTGGTCGTCTGGCTGTACGTCCTCGGCGTACGCCGGAAGCAGCCGTTGCCGCTGCTCGTGTACAGCGGGATCGTCGTCGCGCTCGCCCTGTGCGCGGCCGGATACTTCGGCTCGAAGCCGCGGCTCCTGATGCCCGCCTTCCCGCTCCTGCTGCCGGTCGCGGTGGCGCTGGCCCGGCTGCGTACGTCCAGGTCGGCGCTGGTCCTGGGGGTCGTGGCCGTGGCGAGCGCGGTCTACGGGGCGTTCTGGCTGCACGGCTCGGGCCCGCCCTGATCACGTCATGATCATTTCTTCGGCCTCCGGTGATCGGACGCCAAATTCCGCACCAGGACCCGGTGAACGAATTCATAAGGGCCATAAAACAGCTTCGGAAATGATCAACGAATTACGTAAGGGCGTCACCGCGGAATAAGGAAACCCCAGGAATAAACCACGTCCTGAGATCAATCCCACATCACATCGTCATCACAAAGCCACTGATTCGGCCTAGTGCCTGACTCACTCGCTGTAACGTCGATTGGGTGCGTACCGAACGAAACCTCACCCGTCTTGACCGGGTCTTCGCCCGTCTTGACCGTGAGCCGGAACGACCGGCCCACCTCGACGTGCCGAGGATGAGCCGGCACAGGGTCGTGCTCTTCAGCGCGACCCTGGCCTTCTACCTGGCCATCGTCGTCGCCGTCCTCGCCACCTCGTGGCTGGTCCGGTTCGACTGGCAGGTCATGTTCTTCCGGCCGTATCAGCAGTGGCCCGAGATCCACGCCTTCCTCGACTACTGGGTCGTCCTCGGCCAGCGCGGCCCGACCGCCGTCATGGTCGCGGCCTGGCTCGGCTGGCGCTCCTGGCGTCAGCACACCCTGCGCCCGCTCCTGATGTTCGGTGCCGCACTGCTCCTGCTCAACATCACCGTCGGCGCCGCCAAGCTCGGCATGGGCCGCCTCGGCCCGCACTACGCCACCGTGATCGGCTCGAACGAGATGTGGCTCGGCGGCGATATATTCCCCTCGGGACACACCGCCAACGCCGTCGTGACCTGGGGAATCCTGGCCTACCTCGCCTCCACCCCGCGCACCCGCCGCTATCTGTCGGCGCTCTCCGCCGTGGTCTCGCTGAGCGTGGGCCTCACCACCGTCTATCTCGGTACGCACTGGCTGAGCGACGTCTTCCTCGGCTGGGCCGCGGGCCTGCTGATCCTGCTCGCGCTGCCCTGGTGCGAGACCCTGATCACCCGCGTCGAGGCCGCGATCTTCAGCCTCCGCGAGGCCTGGCGCGCCCGCCGCACCGGCATCATCACCGTGCCCGGCCCCGAGCCCACGCCGGTCGGCGTCCCCGCGATGGTCCCGCAGCGTGCGGCGGCCGACGACGAGCTGCCCGCGCGCGAGCCCGTCGGCGCCGCCCGCTCCGCACGGGCCCCGGCCTACCTGGCGCCGGGCCCGCACACCACCCGCTCCGAGCGGAGCCCGGTCACCCCGGCGGGCAGCCGCCGCCCGCCGCACACCGACCGCGCCTCACGCGGCACCACGACGCCGCGCCCGGTGCCGGGCGGCTGACCGCCGCAGAGAGGGCCACGGACAGCAGAGAGCGCCACAGACAGCAGGAGCGCCACAGACAGCGGGGGCCGGTACGCACAGCCCATCCCCCGCACCGCGAAGGCCCCGGCTCCGTTCAGGAGTCGGGGCCTTCGCCCTGTGTCTGCGGCCGGTCAGCCCTTCCAGCAGCGCGCGACGACGCCTTCCTTGACCTCGAAGTTGAGCCGCCCCGCGAGGTACTCCATCGTGATGACGGTGCCCGGCGCCAGCGACCTGACGGTGGACCAGCCGCGCTCGCGCGCCTGCCGCTCGGCGCCGTCGGCCGGCAGGCCCACGTAGCTGTCCGGGGTGTCCTGGGGCTCGGTGGGAGGAGTCGGAATAGGTGCCATGCGCGCCACGTTAGGCGGCGCGGCACCGGCGGGGAAGCCCGGGGGCGGGCACCATGCGTCACCGATACCTCTCCGGTCACGCTTTTGTCACAGGATCACCACGTGCGTTTCGGTCGAACTCCGTCACACGAACGGGCGGTTCCGTCCTTGAACCGGCGTAATTCACGGGCGTCTTCGAGTCACTCGCAAGCGGTCTTCGAGGCCTGCGGACAATTCCGCGCCGAATAACATCACGGGCCCTTTACGGACCCTCCGTATTTCCGATTCGCGGCCGCCGTCCGGGATGTGACGAGGCGTGGGGGAATTCTCGATTCCGGGTCCCCTTCGGTCTGGTCCGTCCGCGCGCGGGGCGCCTGGAGTCGGCGTGTACGCCCCCTGTCGGAGCGAGGTCGACACGAGCATCATGGCGTGAGCTCCAACAGGCTTCGGGCAGGCCCGGCACGCGATGGCGAAGGGGCGGTCGATGGGGACCGAGACGGCGAGCGCGACCGAACAACCGGTGCGGGACCGACGTCCCGGCCGGATCATCGTGGACTGGCTGACCACCACGGACCACAAGAAGATCGGTCACCTCTACCTGATCACCTCGTTCGTCTTCTTCCTGCTCGCCGGCGTCCTCGCCCTGCTAATGCGGGCCGAACTGGCCCGCCCGGGGCTGCAGCTGATGACCAACGAGGAGTTCAACCAGGCCTTCACCATGCACGGCACGATCATGCTGCTGCTCTTCGCGACGCCCACGTTCGCCGGGTTCGCCAACGAGATCATGCCGCTGCAGATCGGCTCGCCCGACGTCGCCTTCCCACGGCTCAACATGCTCTCGTACTGGCTGTTCCTCTTCGGCGGCCTGATGGTGATCGGCTCGCTGTTCGTGCCGAGCGGGCCCGCCGGGTTCGGCTGGTTCGCGTACGCCCCGCTCAACAGCATGGAGCGCTCACCCGGCATCGGCGCCGACCTGTGGATCATGGGGCTCGCGCTCTCCGGCTTCGGCACGATCCTCGGCTCGGTCAACTTCCTGACCACCATCATCGGGATGCGCGCACCGGGCATGACGATGTTCCGGATGCCCGTCTTCACCTGGAACGTGCTGTTCACGTCGATCCTGGTGCTCATCGCGTTCCCCGTGCTCGCCGCCGCGCTGCTCGTCCTGGAGGCGGACCGGCGCCTGAACTCGCTCGTCTTCGCCCCGGAGAACGGCGGTGCGCTGCTGTGGCAGCACCTCTTCTGGTTCTTCGGGCACCCGGAGGTCTACATCATCGCGCTGCCGTTCTTCGGCATCATCTCGGAGATCATCCCGGTCTTCAGCCGGAAGCCGATCTTCGGCTACCTGCCGCTCATCGGCGCGACGATGGCCATCACCGGTCTGTCCGTCGTCGTGTGGGCGCACCACATGTTCGCCACCGGCGGGGTCCTGCTGCCCTTCTTCTCCTTCGTGTCCTTCCTCATCGCGGTCCCGACGGGCGTCAAGTTCTTCAACTGGACGGGCACGATGCTCAAGGGCTCGCTCTCCTTCGAGACGCCCATGCTCTGGTCGGTCGGCTTTCTGGTCAGCTTCCTCTTCGGCGGTCTCACCGGGGTCATCCTGGCCTCGCCGCCGCTCGACTTCCACGTCACCGACTCGTACTTCGTCGTCGCGCACTTCCACTACGTCGTGTTCGGCACCGTCGTCTTCGCGACCTTCGGCGGCTTCTACTTCTGGTGGCCGAAGCTGACCGGCAAGATGCTCGACGAGCGCCTTGGGAAGATCCACTTCTGGACCCTCTTCGTGGGCTTCCACACGACGTTCCTCGTCCAGCACTGGCTGGGCGCCGAGGGCATGCCGCGCCGATACGCGGACTACCTGTCGGCGGACGGCTTCACGCTGCTCAACACCGTCTCGTCCATCGGCGCGTTCCTGCTCGGCATGTCCACCCTGCCGTTCCTCTACAACCTCTGGAAGACGGCCAAGTACGGCAAGAAGGTCGAGGTCGACGACCCCTGGGGCTTCGGCCGTTCCCTGGAGTGGGCCACGTCCTGCCCACCCCCGCGGCACAACTTCGTCACCCTGCCCCGGGTCCGCTCGGAGTCCCCGGCGTTCGATCTGCACCATCCCGAGTACGCGGCGTACGCGGCGCCGGGGGCTGACCGGGCGCGCCAGGATCCGCAGACGGAACACCCCGGTCCAGGGCCCGGCTCAGGAGGTCCCTCGACGACCTGACCCGGTCGGCGAGTGCGGCGGGCTCGACGACCTCGAACTCGATGCCCATGAACAGCACGTGGAAGACCATCACGTCCAGGCTCGCCGCCCCCGTGCGCAGCAGGCAGGTCTCCTCGGTCTCGGGCTCCAGGGTGCCGTCGGCGGGGCTGAGGCGCTGGGCCGCCTCCGCCATGGGGACGAGGAGGCGGACCACGGCCCGCGCGGCGTACGCGCGGGTGGAGATGCCCTTCGCGACGTACGCGGCGAGGTCGTCGGCGGGCGGGGGGCGCGGCGTGAAGCGCGGCCCGTGCGGCGGCCTCGGCTCGATGCGGTCCGCGCGGAACGTACGCCAGTCGTCGCGGTCGAGGTCCCAGGCCACGAGGTACCAGCGGCGCTCGGTGCACACCAGTCGGTACGGCTCGACGGTCCTGCGGGTCGTACTGCCGCCGTGGTCGCGGTAGTCGAAGCGCAGCCGCTCCGCGTCCCGGCACAGGTCGGCGAGTTGGGTGAGGACGCTCGGGTCCACGCCCTGCGGCTGCGGGGCCCGCAGCATCGGCACGGTGAACGCGTTCAGCGCGCCCACGCGGCGGCGCAGCCTGCCCGGCAGCACCTGTTCGAGCTTGGACAGGGCGCGGACCGACGTCTCGCCGATGCCCTCGATGCCCTGTCCCGCGGAGGTGCGCAGGCCGACGGCGACCGCCACCGCCTCGTCGTCGTCCAGGAGCAGCGGCGGCAGCTCGGCCCCCGCGCCGAGCTGGTATCCGCCGCCGGTGCCGGGGCTGGCGTTGACCGGGTAGCCGAGCTCACGCAGCCGGTCCACATCGCGCCGGACCGTGCGCGGGGTCACGCCGAGCCGGTCGGCGAGGTCCGCGCCGGACCAGTCGCGGTGGGCCTGCAGCAGGGAGAGCAGGCGGAGCAGTCGTGCCGAGGTCTCCAACATGGACGTGATTGTGCCCCTGCTCGAGGACAGCCACGGTCCGCGACGGTCAGCTGTCCGCCGCCTCCTCCGCCGCGCCGTCCATCGCGCGGACGCGCACGGCCAGGTCGTTGTCGTTGGTGTAGTACGGGCCCGCCTCGACCTTGCCGTGCTCCGCCGTGTCGAGGACGACCACCGGGTAGGTGAAGATCGCCTTCTTGTCCGCGACGTCGTCGAGGAGCCGGGCGAGGCGCACCCGGGGGCCGCCGTCGCCGGCCGGGAGCAGCCACAGGTCCCAGGGTCCCGTGCCGCCCTCGGCGAGCGGCCCGTAGGGCAGCGTGACGGTGAACTCCGGTCCCTCGGTGACGGCTTCGGCCTGGTGTACGCGGCCCGGCTCGTCGCGCCGGACGGCCTCCACGTACGCGTCGGCGGAGAGCTCGGTGCCGTACACCCGGCCGCGCACGGCCATCCTGTCGGCGGAGATCTCGACCTCGCCGGCCTCGGCGTGCGGCGCGCGCAGCCAGCTGCGGACCGAGAGGTTGCCCTGCTTCGTCGCGTACGGGATGCGCACCGCGACATGGCCGCGGCTGCCGCTGGGCGCGCGGTCGACCAGCGAGCGCAGGTCGTTCACGCCCGGCATGAGGCGGCGCAGCTCGCCGCCCGCGACCTGTGCGTACGCGTTCCAGCGGCCCTCGGCGAGCTCGACGCTGCTGGGCAGCGCGGCCCGCAGCCTGCCGTCCGCGGACGGGGAGAGCGGCAGGCGTACGTAGTCCTCGGCGGAGTCGGCGTCGCGGCGGCGCAGCAGCAGGTGGGCGGCGTCCGTGCCGGGCTCACCGGGGTCCGTGACGTCGAAGGTCAGTCCTCCGGCGGAGTCGGCGATGCAGTCGGCGCGCGGTGCCCCGGGCGCGTCGTCCCCGTCTCCGGCGTGCGATGCCGCCTGCGAGGTGGCCAAGGCCGTCATGCGGTCGATCCCTTCGTCTGTACCCGGCCGAGATCTCGCACCGCGTACGCGCCCCCGAGCAGCGCGCCGCGCGTGCGGTGCAGGGAGCCGCGCATCCGGCCCCCCAGCGAGCCTCCGCGGGTGATCATCCCGGAGAACATCGCGTCGTAGCGCTCGGCGATGCGCTGCGGGTCGAAGCGCTCGGAGTCCTGGAGCGCCGCGCCCGCCATCTGCTGCCGGAGCGAGTCGTTGTTGATCAGTTCGAGCAGTCCGCCGGCGATGGCGTCGGCGTTGCCGGTCTCGACGAGCCGCCCGTCGACGCCGTTGGAGATGATCTCGCCGGGGCCGTGCGGGCAGTCGGTGGCGACCACCGGAAGGCCGCAGCGCATCGCCTCGACGATCGTCATGCCGAAGGACTCCAGGCTGGAGGTGACGGCGGCGATGGAGCCCTTGGCCCACTCGGGCTCGATGGGGTGGGCGGGGCCCATCAGGAAGACGTGGTTGTACAGACCGAGCTCGTCGATCAGGGCGCGCAGCTTGTCCTTCTGCTTGCCGCCGCCGTAGATCCGCAGCCGCCAGTCGGGGCGCTCGCGCCGCACCTTGTCGAAGGCCCTGATCAGCAGGTCGTACCGCTTGACCGGGGCGAGCCGGCCGGCCGCGACGACCCACTTGTGGGTGCCGTCGGCGGGCTCGATGCCGGGCGCGGGCACGGGGTTCGGCACCGCCTGGATGTGGACGCCGGGCAGCCGCATCATGCGGGTGTACGAGCGTGCGTCGGCCTCGGTCGTCGTCGTCAGGACGTCCAGGCGCGGGTACACGCTGCGGAGCTGGCGGCGCAGTTCCCTGGAGTGGCTGTCGAGCGTGAGGTGCTCCTGGCCGACGCGCAGCGGGCCGCGCGCGGTCTGACGGGCGATGTGCACGTTGATGCCGGGCCGCGTGCCGACGACGACGTCCGACTCCAGGGAGGAGAGGTGAGCGGCGATCCGCCGGTCGGTCAGCGCGCTGTACTGCTTGTAGCGGCCCTCGGCGCTGGGGAACGTCCGGGCCGGACGCAGGTGCTCCGGGTCGTCGCCTTCGTACCCTGCCGTGCCTTTGCGCAGGTCGACGAGGTGGCTCAACCGTACGCGCTGGTCAGGCGCGAAGATCGGCTCGTCGCGGTGCCGGAAGACGGAGACGACCTCGACGTCATGCTGCTGGGCCAGCGTGTTCGCCAAGTTGTACGTCGTCCGGATCGTCCCTCCGATTCCGTACGCGTTGTGAATCAGGAAAGAGATGTGCATGCGTCCCCGTATTCCGCGCTTCCATGCGGACAGTCCCCCTCGTCCGCCTACCGAAGGGTTAGACGGGGATTCCTGGCCAAGGGTTGGGTTTCCTCACCATCCTGTTCCCGAACAGTTGCGTGATCGGAAGCCAGAAATGGGAACCTTTTTGCGAAGCGGCGCATCAAGGCTGGTAGGAGAGCTGGGGGACGTCAAAGCAGTTCGTGGTCATGTCGCCGCCTTGGGTGACCCAGCCGTGGTCATCTTGCCAGCGGGCCACCGACATGCACGTCCGACGCGACGTGGGGGGCTCCGAACGGTGCTCGAAGGAGACCGGTACGAGCAGCCCCCGCGCGGAGTACGAATTGTTACGGTCCATGAAGCGGTCCACGCACGCACGCGTGATGTCCCCCTCGCGCAGGACCGCGCAGGACCGCGCCGCGTCGGTGAACCACATGGCGGCGGCCCAGCCCTCCACCTGCCACTGCGCGAGCGCCCTGCCCTTCATGGCGGCCCGGAACTCGCGCACGGCCGGGTGCCCGGTGTCCTCGTAGTTCCTGCTCGACCCGGTCGCCCAGAGGGCGTTGCGGCAGCGGGGCGCGTCCTTGTAGTCGTCGCCGACGGTCGAGGTCCAGTTCTGCACGTTGGTGACCTTGGCGGTGACCTTCGCCCCGACGTCGTCCATCGCCTCGCACAACCGGGCGTTGCCGTGCGTGTCCATCGCGTCGAAGACGAGGTCGGCGCCCTGCTCCTTCAGGTCGGCCGCGGCGGCGCGGAAGTTGGGCAGCGCGAAGTCGACCTGTTCGGTGACCACCTTGTAGCCCTCGGCCTTCAGGCCCCGGGTGACGAGCCTGGCGTACGCGGCCGACGCGGCCTGGTTGTAGGAGACGACGGCGGCGGTCCGCGCACCCTGCTCCCGCTTGAAGTAGCGGTAGACCTCGGTCCCGCCGTACAGCTTGCCGCCCCACCCCGGCCGCCCCTTCCGCGGGGCGAGGCTGCCGTAGATCCCGTACAGGTGCGGGTAGGTGTCGTACGCGGAGCCGATGGGCTGGCCCCCGACGTCGGGCACGCCCGCGCGGGAGACCCGCGCCGCGCCCGCGTAGTCCAGGGCGGACGTGGCCACCAGGGCGACGACCCGCCGCTCCTCGACCAGCCTGTGCACGCAGTCGTTGTTGCCGACCCCGCTGCCGCCGTCGTCGCAGGTGAGCACCTCGACCTTGCGGCCCGCGAGGCCGCCGCGCGCGTTCAGCCTCTCGAAGTAGGCCTTGGCGCCGTCCCGCGGCCCGGTGAACGCGGCGCCGCCGACCGGGCTGGTCGCGCTGGTGATGATGCCGACCCTGACCGGCGCTCCCCCGGCGGGCGCGGGCGCCGTGCCGCGGCCCTCGAAGTCGCTCTCGGGCAGCCGGCTCCCACAGGCCGTGCCCGCCACCAGGAGTGCGACGGCCAGGAGCGCCTCAACAGCCGGGACCGGGCGACGCATTCCCGCTCAGCTTCACCAGCGCGCAGAGGGTCTTGACGGACACCTTCCAGGTGCCGTCCTCGTCGACGGCCGTCCCCGAGGCGTCGGGCAGCGCGGTGGCGCCCTTCAGCGTCAGCGCGTACGTCACCTCCGCCTCGGTCGCCGAGCCGAACTCGACCTTGCCGACCTCCGCCGCGACCTGCTGCCCCCGTTTGTCGCCGCTGAAGCTCTGAAGGACCTTCCGCATCCCCGCGCCGTTCTCCAGGACGGCTTCCTTCTCCTTCAGCGACACCTCGGGGTCGAAGAACTTCTCCCAGTTCTCGCGGACCTGCTTCTCCGCGGCGGCCGGATCGGCGGGCGCGGACGCACTGTTGCCTGCCGGGCTCTTCGACTTCGCCACCGACGGCTCGGGCGGCGTGGATCCGTCCCCGCCTCCGCTGTCGTCACCGCAGGCCACGGCGGCCGGGGCGATCAGCAGGACCGCGGCGGCCGCGAGCGCCGCGCTGCGCACCCTGCCCCGCCCGAGGTACGTCCCTCGCCTGGGGCTGCTCCCGAGAACCATCTGGCTCACCACCGGGTGTCGGTCCGGACCGGCTCGGCCCGGAGCTTTCAGGGTCAGCTTCCAGAGGGCATAGTGCAAGCCATCGGCTGACATGGACAGCCCACCGACGTGACTGATGTGACCGACGACGTGTCCCAGGGGGCCTCGATGCGGGCGGATCGGACAGTTCCCGAGGTGTGGGCGGCCCTCGCGGCGCTCGCCGTCGGCGCGGTGCTCTGCGTGATCGGCTGGTACGGCGTCTCCGGGGAGCGTTTCGCCGAACGGCAGCTGCCCTATCTCGCCTCCTGCACGGTGCCGGGTGCCGCGCTGATCGTCGCGGGCGCGGTGCTGCTCACACACGGCAGGAGCACCCTGGCGGCGGCGCGCGTCGAGGAGCTGTACGGCCTCTTGGTGACGGCGGAACCCGCGGCCTCCGGGGAGCCGCCCGCCGCTCCGGTGGCGACCGGCGCCGCGCTCCTCATGATCCCCGGCGGAACGCTCTGGCACCGCGCGGACTGCCCCCTGGTCGAGGGAAAGCCGGCGGCGGCCCCGGCGGACGCCACCATCCTGGCGGCGGACGCCCTCGCCCCCTGCCCGATCTGCGAACCCCCGCGCCCCCCGGAGCCGGACGGCCCGCAGGGCGCCCCCGAACCGGCCCCGGAGCACTGACCGGTGGCGTCCCTGAGCTACGACCTCACACTGGCCGGGCTCTCGGTCGGCAGCGCCGCCGCCCTCACCGGCATCGGCCTGATCGTCACCTACCGCGCGACCGGCGTCCTCAACTTCGCGCACGGCGCCATCGCCATGGTCTGCGCCTACGTCCTGCGCCAGCTGACCGCCGAGTGGCACTGGCCGCTGCCCCTGGCCACGGCGTGCACGCTGCTGCTCGTCGCGCCGGGCATCGGACTGCTCCTTGACCGCGCCGTCTTCCGCCCGCTCGCGGTCCTCGGCACCGATCCGGCGCAGACCCTGGTCGCCTCGATCGGCGTCTTCGTCCTGCTCGTCGGCGGGGCGGCCCTCGTCTGGGGAACGGGCGCCCGCTCGGACGCGCCCGTCCTCCTCTCCCCCGACCCCTGGGCACAGTTGGGCACCGCCGTCGTCCTCGCCGCGGCGGTGGGGGCGACGACCCTCTGGACCCGCTTCGGCGGCGAGCTGCGCGCGGTGGTCGACAACCGCGGCCTCGCCGTGCTCTCCGGCATCGACGCGGACCGGGTGGCCGCGGCGGGCTGGGCCTTCGGCTCCTGTACGGCGGGCCTCACCGGTGTCCTGCTCGCCCCCTATGTGCGTCTCGACCCGTACGGGATGCCGCTCCTCGTCATGGAAGTGGTGGCCGTCGCCGTGGCCGCCGGCATGCGCAGCCTGCCCGTCGCCGTGGGCGTGGCCCTCGGCCTCGGCGTGGCGCAGAGCCAGCTGACCCGCCTGCACCCCGGGGGGCTGCCCGAGCAGCTCCTGCAGACGGCCGGCGCGAACCTCTTCGTGATCGCCCTGCTGGTCGCGGCGCTGGTCCTGCCGGGCGTCGGCACCCGGGACGCGCTGCCCCGGACCGCGAGGACCCGCGTCCCGACGCCGCCGGGCGCGTGGACGGTGGCGGGGGTCCTCTTCCTGCTCCCGCTCGGCTTCGCGGGCCCGGACCTGACGACCGCGGTCCAGGTCCCGGCGCTCGCGGTGATCCTCCTCTCGCTCGTGATCGTCACCGGCAGAGGCGGCCAGATCTCCCTGGGCCAGGCGGCGTACGCGGGGCTCGGCGCCCTCTTCACGGCCCTGCTCGCGGCGGGCCGCTTCCCCGGCCTGCCCGAGCTGCCGCACGTCCCGGCCCTGGCGGTCGCCGTCCTCCTGGTGGCGCCGCTCGGGCTCCTCACCGGGTGGCCCGCGATCAGCCGCCACGGTCTGGCGCTGGCCCTCGCGACGTTCGCGGTCGGCGTGGGCGTCAGCCGCTTCGTCTTCACACAGCCGTACGCGACGTCGGGCCTGACCCTGGGCCGCCCCGCGGGCTTCGCGGGCGACCGCGCGTACTACGCACTCGAACTCGTCCTCCTTGCCGGGGCGTTGCTCCTGGTCACCGCGTTGCGCCGGGGCCGTACGGGCCGTGCGCTCGCGGCGCTGCGGGACCACGAGGCGGGCGCGGCGGCCGCCGGGGTGGCGGTCCCGGCCCTCAAGCTCACCGCGTTCGTCACGGGGGCGGCGCTCGCGGCGCTCGGCGGCGGCATGCTCGCCGTGGGGCAGCGCGCGTTCGACGCCGGGGCGTACGACCCCGTGCGCGGGCTCCTCTGGTTCGCGGCGGTGGTCGTCATGGGCTCGGACAGCGTTCTCGGGGCGATGGCCGCGGCGGCCCTCCTCGTCGGTCTGGACGCGGGCACGCGCGGCGGTGTGGCGGCGGCCGTGATCGGCCTCCTCGCGGTCCTGATCGGCCGCTTCCCCGGCGGCCCGTACGAGGCGCTGCGCACGGTCACCCGGCGGCTGCGCCGGACCCCGCGCCTCACCCCGCTCGGCGAAATGATCCGGGTGACCGCCCGGGGCGCCGCCGACCCGGCCCCGCGGCAGGAGAAGGCATCCACCGGGCCGCACCACGAGAACAGCGGGCGCACCGATACCCCCGCGCCGGACCCCGCACTCGATCGCGCCGCGCCCGATCGCCCCGCCCTGACCGCCCACCACATCACCGTCGCCTACGACGGTTTCACCGCCCTCAACGACGTCACCCTCACCGTCCCGCCGGGCCGCGTCACCGCCGTGGTGGGCCCCAACGGCGCGGGCAAGAGCACCCTCTTCCACTGCCTGGCCGGCACCCTGCGCCCCGCCGCGGGCCGCATCACCCTCGGCGCCCGCGACATCACCCGGCTGCCCGCGCACGCCCGGACCCGCACCGGCACGGCCCGCACCTTCCAGCAGCTCGCGGTCTTCCCGTCCCTGACGATCACGGAGAACGTCCGGGTGGGCGCGGAACAGGCGCCACGGCGCACCCCCGACGCGACCGCCCGTGCGCTGCGCCTCCTTGACCTCACGGGGCTGCGCGCGCACCCCGCCGCCGGGCTTCCCACCGGCACCCTCAGACGCACGGAACTCGCCAGGGCCCTCGCGGGCAACCCCCACACCCTCCTCCTCGACGAGCCCGCGGCGGGCCTGGACGCGTCCGAGGTGCGGGCCCTGGCCACTCTGTTGCGGGCCCTCGCGGCCGACGGCATGGCGCTTCTGGTGGTCGAGCACGACCTCGACCTGGTGGCGGGGCTCGCCGACACCGTGCACGTGATGGCGGCGGGCCGCATCGTCACCACGGGTCCGGCGGACCAGGTCCTGGCGCAGGCCCGCTGAATGCGCGGCATGGAGCTGCGCGACGCCCGCGTCCACTACGGCCCCCTCGAAGCCCTGCACGGCGTCACCCTCGCGGCCCCCGCCGCCGCCCTCACCGTCCTCATCGGCCGCAACGGCGCAGGGCGCACCACCACCCTGCGCGCCCTGGCCGGCACGGTCGCCCTGTCCTCGGGCGCGGTCCTGCGCGACGGCCGCGACGTCACGCGCCGGACGGCGCACGAACGGGCCGCGCAAGGGCTGTGCTTCGTGCCGGACCGCCGGGCGGTGTTCGCCTCCCTCACCGTCGCGGAGAACCTCGGCCTCTCGCACCCGGCGGGCGGCCCCGCCCGGGCCCTGGACGCCTACCCCGAGCTGCGCCCGCTCCTTTCCCGCCGCGCGGGCACCCTCTCGGGTGGCGAACAGCGCATGCTGGCCCTCGCCCGTGCCCTGCTCTCGGGCGCCGGGGTGGTCCTCGCGGACGAGCCGACGCAAGGCATGTCACCCGGCGTCGCGACCCGGACGTACGCGCTCCTGGGCGCCTTGGACGCGTGCGTCGTCCTGGCCGAGCAGCGGCTGCCGCCCGCCCTGCGCGAGGGCGCGGGCCGGACGGCGGTCGTGCACGAACTGCGCCGGGGCGCGGTGGTGTTCAGCGGGGAGCCGGGAGAGCTCAGAGCCCGTCCTTGACGCCCTTCCCGGCCGCCGAACGCCCCGGAATGACGAGCACGACGCCCACGCCGATCCGGTCGGGACGGCTCCCGATCCTGGCGCGGTTGGCCTTGTACAGGGCCTGCCAGCCTCCCTTCACCTGGTAGCGGCGCGCGATCGAACTCAGCGTCTCGCCCGCCTTCACCCGGTGGACGCGGCGGTCGAACCGCTCGATCCGCAGCTTCTTGGAGCAGGCGGGCCAGGCGTTCCACCCCTGGGCCGCCACCACCTTCTCGGCGACCTTGATCTGCTCCTCCTTGGTGGCGAGATCGGCGCGCGGCGCGTACGCGAGCCCGCCGTGCTCCTCCCAGGTGGGCTGGTAGAACTGCAGCCCGCCGTAGAAGCCGTTGCCCGTGTTGGTGTCCCACCGGCCGTTGCTCTCGCACTCGGCGAGGCACTGCCACGGCCCCTTGGCCGCGGAGCAGTCCTCCGCGGCGGCGGCGCCGGGCCTCGACGGTGGGGCCGCGGACGCGGCGGCCGACGGCAGCACAAAGGCAGCCAGGGTCACGCCGACGACCAGGGACACGGATCGGAATCGCTTGGTCAGCTTCGGGTGCATCGGGTCACGCTAGGCAGCTCCGCGGCGGGCCCCTGCTGTGCCGCGCCGCCGCGGAGCCGACCCCACCCGGTCGGACTATCAGCAGGTCAGACCGAGAGCCGCTGCCCCGGCACGATCATGTCCGGGTTACCGCCGATGACCTGCTGGTTGGCCGCGTACACCCGTTGCCAGCTGGTGCCGTGCCGGGCCGCGATGCGGCTGAGGGTGTCGCCCTGCCGGACGGTGTAGTTCCCGGGAGCGCCGCGCGAGACTCCCCGGTCGGAGCGGGCGGCGGCCTTGCCGGGCCGCTGTCCGACGGCCTTGGGCGCCGGTTTGGCCGCCTTCGGCACCGGTGCCGCGGCCGACGGTGCGCCGCCGTAGGCGCCGGCGCGGGCCGAGCAGGTGGGCCACGCGCCCCAACCCTGGGCGCGCTGGACCTTGGCGGCGACGGCGATCTGCTGCGCCTTCGACGCCCTGTCGGCGGTCGGCGCATAGGCCCCACCGCCGTACGCACGCCACGTACCGGCGGAGAACTGCAGCCCGCCGTAGTAGCCGTTGCCCGTATTGATCTGCCAGTTTCCGCCGCTCTCGCACCGTGCGATGCGGTCCCACACTCCGCTGTCCGCCGCACCGGCCTGGCCGGTCGCGGCAAGCAGGCCCAGCGGGGCAAGGAGTGCGGCCCCTCCGATCACTGCCTTGGTGCGCGTGCTCTTGGGACGTGCGGACATGAAAATCCCTCTCGAAGGACCCGGGCTCCCCCTGGCCGTCCGAGCCCCTTCGCGCGTCCGGCGCCGGGGGTCCCGGTCGGCCCCGCGCGCCGGTGTCGGTGTTCGAGCTGGCTGCTGCGACCGGCGGCGTACCCGAGCGGTGCTCGCTGCACACGGCGGTGGAATGTAGGAGCCCTCCCGCCCGCCATCAAGCAAGCCCTTGTCGCGCCAGGCCAGTTGAGTGTTACCGGCGGTATCAACGAGTTCCGGACACCCACCTCATCAGCCGATATCGCCATTTACCAGCCATCCACTCCTCTCGGTTGTGACTCAGCTCACCCCCTCAACTTCCATGCCCCCGGCACCTGTTGGCGCGGAGTGACGGATTCCGCCGCTCCGTTGACCCTCCGCTGCGGATGGTTCGATTCCGTTCCCCTTCGCGCGTGACCTGCGCCACTGATCCACCGTTGTCTCTCTATGAGCCGGGCACGGTCCGGCTCGCCACACCCTCCCCATGCACCACAGATGACGATCCCGAGGAGCCACCCGTGCCGCGCATGCTCGACGTCAGCGACGACGTACGCGCCGAGATCGGCGACGAAGAAGCCGACCGGCTGCTCGCCGGAGACAACACCCCGGGCAGTTACGACTGCACGTCCTGCCGCACCCCGGGCGACGCCGAACAGGAGCGCACCAGCACGGTCCTGTTCGTCGGCGACGAGACGGCCGTGCTCGCCTTCGCCCACTCCACCTGCCTGCCCTCCCAGATCGTCACGGTCTCCGAGGAGCAGCTGCAGGGCGCCGTGCGGTCGATCACCGGAGACGAGGGCGCGGCGGCGGCCGACGCCGCGCCGAACCAGGCGGTGCTCGGGGTGACCAGCGGCCTCGTCCTGATCGAGGGCGACCTGCGCCCCGCGCTCGTCGTCGAGCCGACCGGCGCCATCGCCCGCCCCGGCGCCGCGCCGGGCGGCGGTGACGACTTCCTGCCGCTCCTGATCGAGCAGGGCTTCATGCCGGTCGCCTCGCTCGACTCCGTACCGGCCCCGCTGCCCGGCTGGTCGGTGCTGCTCGCCATGGGCCAGCTGCACGCCGTCCTGCAGCCCGGCACCGGCGGCGGCTCCCCCGTCGCCTGGTGGCAGGCGCACCACCCGCTCCAGGTCACCGAGGACTGGCGGACCGCGGCCAACAAGACGCAGACCGTGCTGCTCTTCGCGGCGCCCGTCGGCTCCATCGGGCGGCAGCCGCGCGAGGACATGCTGCGGGGCGCCCTGGACAAGGCGGCGACCCACGGACGGCTCGTCGCGGCCTCGATGCCGCTCGCCGGAACCTGAGCATGCGGGTGCCGGGGGCCGTGCCCGGAGCCCGGAGGCGCCGGTCACACTTCTGCCCGACCGGGAAAGCGGGCAGGGCCCCGCATCCGCAGGGCGACGGTTTCGTTGGCACTGACGTGCACACATACGACCCCTCCCGCCCCCGGCCGGCGTATCAGAGCCCCATCCCCTCCATGCGTACGGCGCAGGACACGACGGGCAGCCACTCGGCCACACCCATCTACGACACGCTGTACTCGGAGTACCTCAGGGCCTTCAGGGCCCTGCCGGGCGACCGGTCCGGCGAGGAGGACATGGGGTTCATCGGCTTCGGTACGGGACCGTACGGCTACCAGCACCGGGCCGACGGGCGGCACGACCAGCGCTACGGCTCGTACGGCCAGTTCCAGGTGGCGCGCTACGGCCAGCACGAGCACTACGCGACGGGCCACCACCAGTTCCCCGCGGCCCTGCCCCCGGGCCCGCGCCGCGAGCACTGAGCCCGCACACCCCGGACAGCCGAATGCCCGGCCCCCACGACGGGGACCGGGCATTCGCGTACGAGCTGTTGCTGCTCGGCCGTTACTTCTTACGGCCGCGCTTCTCGCGCACGCGCACCGAGACGTGGATCGGCGTGCCCTCGAAGCCGAACTCCTCGCGCAGACGGCGCTCCAGGAAGCGGCGGTAGCCCGCCTCGATGAAGCCGGAGGCGAAGAAGACGAACCGCGGCGGCTTGGTGCCCGCCTGCGTGCCGAAGAGGATGCGGGGCTGCTTGCCACCGCGGACCGGGTGCGGATGCGAGGCGACGATCTCGCCGAGGAACGCGTTCAGACGCCCGGTCGGCACGCGCGTCTCCCAGCCCTCAAGGGCCGTCTCGATCGCCGGGACGAGCTTCTCCATGTGGCGCCCGGTGGCCGCCGAGACGTTGACGCGCGGCGCCCAGGCGACCTGGGCGAGCTCGGTCTCGATCTCCCGCTCCAGGTAGTAGCGGCGCTCCTCGTCGAGGGTGTCCCACTTGTTGTACGCCACCACGATCGCGCGACCGGCTTCGACGGCCATCGTCACGATGCGCTGGTCCTGCACCGAGATGGACTCGGAGGCGTCGATGAGGATCACCGCGACCTCCGCCTTCTCCACGGCGGCGGCGGTACGCAGCGAGGCGTAGTAGTCGGCGCCCTGCTGGAGGTGGACGCGCTTGCGGATGCCCGCCGTGTCGACGAACTTCCAGGTGACGCCGCCCAGCTCGATGAGCTCGTCGACCGGGTCGCGGGTGGTGCCCGCCAGTTCGTTGACGACCACGCGGTCCTCGTTGGCCACCTTGTTGAGCAGCGAGGACTTGCCCACGTTCGGACGGCCGATGAGCGCGATGCGGCGGGGGCCGCCGACGGCCACGCCGAAGGTCTGCTCGGGCGCCTCGGGGAGCGCCTCGAGGACGGCGTCCAGCATGTCGCCGGTGCCGCGGCCGTGCAGCGCGGAGATGGGGTGCGGCTCGCCGAGACCCAGGGCCCACAGGGCGGTGGCGTCGGCCTCGCCGGAGGGGCCGTCGACCTTGTTGGCGCAGAGCACGACGGGCTTGCCGGCCTTGCGCAGCAGGCGCACGACGGCCTCGTCGGTGTCGGTGGCGCCGACGGTGGCGTCCACGACGAAGACCACGGCGTCCGCGGCCTCGATGGCGTACTCCGCCTGGGCGGCGACGGACGCGTCGATGCCGAGCACGTCCTGCTCCCAGCCGCCGGTGTCGACGAGCTTGAAGCGGCGGCCCGCCCACTCGGCCTCATAGGTGACGCGGTCGCGGGTCACGCCCGGACGGTCCTCCACGACGGCCTCGCGGCGGCCGATGATGCGGTTCACCAGGGTCGACTTGCCGACATTGGGACGGCCGATGACGGCGAGGACGGGCAGCGGGCCGTGACCCGCCTCCTCGATGGCGCCCTCGACGTCCTCGATGTCGAAGCCCTCTTCGGCGGCGAGCTCCATGAACTGTGCGTACTCGGCGTCGCCGAGCGCCCCGTGGTCGTGCTCGGCAAAGCCGTCGCCCTCGGGCTGGATCTGGTCGTTCATGAAGTCCGTACCTCGTCGTTCATCGTGGTGATCGGTGCACCGGCCTCTCGTATCGGTCGGGGCACTACTTGATAAGTCTCGCTCAGCGCCCGGTCAGGCGCCTGGCGTTTTCCAGGTGGGCGGTGAGCCGTTCCTGGATGCGCACGGTCGCCTCGTCCAGCGCCTTGCGCGTACGCCGCCCGCTTCCGTCGCCCGCGTCGAACGGGTCGCCGAAGACGACGTCGACCCTGCTGCGCAGCGGAGGCAGCTGCTTTATCAACCGTCCGTTGCGCTCGGTGCTTCCCAACACCGCCACCGGGACGACCGGGGCGCCGGAGCGCACCGCGAAGTACGCGAGCCCGGCCCGCAGCGACGCGAAGTCGCCGTCGCCCCTGGTGCCCTCGGGGAAGATCCCGAGGACGCCGCCCTGCTTCAGGACGTCCAGGGCCCCGGTGATGGCCGTCCGGTCGGCGCCCGACCGGTCGACCTTCACCTGGCCGATGGCGTCCAGGAAGGGGCCGAGCGGGCCGATGAACGCTTCCTTCTTGATCAGGAAGTGCGTCGGCCGGGGCGCGACGCCCATGACCATCGGGCCGTCCACGTTGTGCGAGTGGTTGACGGCCAGGATCACGGGGCCCGTGGCGGGCACCCGCCAGGAGCCGAGCACCCGCGGCTTGAACAGGCCGTACATGAGGCCGACGCCGATGCGGCGGCCGACCTCGGCACCCCGCTCGCTCACTTCGCGGCCCGCTTCTCCTCGACGAGGGTGACCACGCATTCGATGACCTGCTGGAGCGTGAGCTCGGTGGTGTCGACCTCGACGGCGTCGTCGGCCTTGGCCAGCGGGGACGTCTTGCGGCTGGAGTCGGCCGCGTCCCGCTTGATCAGGGCTTCCTGGGTCGCCTTGACGTCGGTGCCCTTCAGCTCGCCGGAGCGGCGGGCCGCGCGGGCCTCGGGCGAGGCGGTGAGGAAGATCTTCAGGTCGGCGTCGGGCAGCACGGTCGTACCGATGTCACGGCCCTCGACGACGATGCCCTTCTCTGCCGACTCGGCGATGGAGCGCTGCAGCTCGGTGATGCGGGTGCGCACCTCGGGGACGGCGCTGACGGCGCTGACCTTGGAGGTGACGTCGCCGGTGCGGATGGGTCCCGCCACGTCCGTGCCGTCGACCGTGATGGTCGGGGCGGCCGGGTCCGTGCCGGAGACGATCTCGGGCTTGCCCGTGACGGCGGCGACGGCGGTCGGGTCGGTGAGGTCGATGCCGTTGTGCACCATCCACCAGGTGATCGCCCGGTACTGGGCCCCGGTGTCCAGGTAGCTGAGGCCGAGCTGGGCGGCGACGGCCTTCGAGGTGCTCGACTTGCCCGTGCCGGAGGGGCCGTCGATGGCGACGATCACGGCTGCCGGGGCGGCGGTTGCTGCGGAGTCCACGGGGTGCGGGCACCTTTCGCTGTACGCGGGCCAGGAAAGCGGGGCGCGATTGCGCCCCGCACAAGGTTACTGGCTCGCACAGCCTGTCCCGACAGCCCCTGCGACGGCCGTCCCGGCACACCAGCCCCGGGGGCTACTGCCGGATCGACCAGCCACGCTCCCGCAGCGCCGCGCTGAGGACGGGCGCGGCCGTCGGCTCGACCATCAGCTGCACCAGGCCCGCCTGCTGCCCGGTCGCGTGTTCGATGCGCACGTCCTCGATGTTGACGCCCGCCAGGTCCGCGTCGGCGAAGATCCGGGCCAGCTGGCCCGCCTTGTCGTCGATGAGCACCGCGACGATCTCGTACGCGGCAGGGGCCGTCCCGTGCTTGCCGGGCACCCGGGTACGGCCCGCGTTGCCGCGCCGGAGCATGCCCTCGACCCCGGCCGCGCCCTCGGACCGCTTCGCCTCGTCGGCCGACTGCAGGGAGCGCAGCGCCGTCACCGTCTCGTCCAGGTCGGCGGCGACGGCGGCGAGCAGGTCGGCGACGGGTCCGGGGTTGGCGGAGAGGATGTCGATCCACATCCGCGGGTCGGACCCGGCGATCCGCGTGACGTCGCGGATGCCCTGGCCGCACAGCCGTACCGCCGTCTCCTCCGCGTGCTCCAGGCGGGCCGCGACCATGCTGGAGACCAGGTGCGGCATGTGCGAGACGAGGGCGACCGCGCGGTCGTGGGCGTCGGCCTCCATGACGACGGGCACGGCGCGGCAGAGCGCGACCAGTTCGAGGGCGAGGTTGAGCACCTCGGTGTCGGTGTCCCGGGTCGGGGTCAGCACCCAGGGCCGCCCCTCGAAGAGGTCGGCGGTGGCGGCCAGCGGGCCGCTGCGCTCGCGCCCCGACATGGGGTGCGTGCCGATGTACGGGGACAGGTCGAGGCCGAGCTCCTCCAGCTCCCGGCGCGGGCCGCCCTTGACGCTCGCCACGTCCAGGTAGCCGCGGGCGACCCCGCGCCGCATGACGTCGGCCAGGGTGGCGGCGACGTACGACGGCGGCACGGCGACGACACAGAGGTCGACGGGGCCTTCGGGGGCCTCGTCGGTGCCGGCGCCGAGCGCGGCGGCGGTGCGGGCCTGCGCCGGGTCGTGGTCGGCGAGGTGGACGGCGACGCCGCGGGAGGCGAGGGCCAGGGCTGCGGAGGTGCCGATCAGGCCGGTGCCGATGACGAGGGCGGTTCTCACTGGGCGATGTCCTTGCGGAGTTGTCGAGGTGCGCGAGGAGGCGTACCGACTGCTGTACGACAAGCGTAGTCAGCGCCCGGCACGGGAGCGCGCGGCGCCCGTCTGCCGAGACGGACGCCGCGCGGTGCGGGGCCGGAACCACTCCCTGTCGCCGCTTGGGCCGATTGGGGGGGTGTTCAGCCCTGGACGGGAGGGGCGCGGGTCCGCTTGCATGGAGGGTCGGCAGGTGCCGTGCCTCGGGGGAGGCCCGCATGAAGCGTTCAGGTCCACTCCTCACCCTTCTCGCGGGGCTGCTGCTCGCCCTCTTCACGCTCTCGCTCAACGCGACGACGGAGACGGGGAGTTCGTCGTACGGACGGCAGACGCAGACGCCCGACGCCTCGACATCAGCCGAGAAGCCGAGCGAGAAGCCGGGCGAGAAGCCAGGCGAGAAGAAGCCGGGCGGGAAGCCGAGCGAGAAGCCGACAAAGCGACCGGAGCGGAAGCCGCCGCCCGACGCCCAGTACGCGGGCCGCACCGACGACGACACCGCCGCGGTCTCCGTCTCCGTGCGCGACGGGCGGGCCGTCGCGTACTTCTGCGACGGCCACGACACCGAGTCCTGGCTCAAGGGCAAGGTCGAGGACGACGGCTCGATGCGGCTCACCGGCAAGCACGGCGCGAAGCTGACCGGACGGATCGCCGACGACAAGGTGCGCGGCACGGTCGACATCGACAAAGAGACCTGGAAGTTCACCGCCCGCAAGGCCGTCAAGCCGTCCGGGCTCTACCGCGCGACGACCGAGGTGCGCGGCGCGAAGCTCGACGGCGGCTGGATCGTCCTCGCCGACGGCAGCCAGGTCGGCATCCTCACCCGCGACGGAAAGCGCGCCCCGGCCCCGCGGCTCGACCCGCGCACCGGCGCCGTCCGGGTCGGCAGCGACGTCCTCACCGCCCGCCCCGTGGCGCCCTAGCGGCCCAGCAGCGCAGAGGGAGAGCCCGCATGACCGTCGACCCGAACGCCCCCACCCAGGGCGGCTTTCCCGTCCCCAGGCGCGCGGGCGGGCACCGCCGTCCGAACGCCGCCCGCTTTCTGCTGCCCGCACTGGTCGCGGCGGCCGTGGCGGTCGGCCTCGGCGTGTACGGCAAGGCCCACGACCCGGCGGGCACGGCGTTCAACCTCGCCGGGTTCAGCAGCACGGGCGCGGTCAAGTCCTGGCTCGGCACGACGGCGTTCGCCTTCGCGCTGGTCCAGGTCGTCTCCGCGCTGATGCTGTACGAAAGGATCCCCGGGCCCTCCTGGGCGGCGGGCCTGCACCGCTGGTCGGGCCGGATCGCCTTCCTGGTCGCCGTGCCGGTGGCGGTGCACTGCCTCTACGCCTTCGGCTACCAGTCGTACTCGACCCGCGTCCTGTGGCACTCGCTGCTCGGCTGCTTCTTCTTCGGGGCGTTCAGCGCCAAGATGCTGCTGCTCCGCGCGGAGCGGCTGCCCGGCTGGCTGCTGCCCCTGGTCGCGGGCGCGGTCCTCGCGGCCCTGGCCGTGATCTGGCTGACGTCGGCGCTGTGGTTCTTCCGCACGGTCGGGGTGACGACATGAGCGGCGGCCGGGGCGCGCCCCGCCGGGCGGTCCTCGCTGCGGGCGCGGCGGGCGCGGCGGCGCTGGCCGCGGGGTGCAGCAAGTACGGCGACGAGGGGGCCGAGCCGCAGCCGTCGCAGCCGCCCGCGCCGAGCGTCACCGCGCCTACCGGCACCGCCCCCACGTCGAAGGCGCCGCCCGGCGAACGGCCGCCTGCGGGCCCGGAGCTGGCGAAGACCTCGGAGATCCCGGTGGGCGGCGGCAAGGTCGTCAAGGACAGGAAGGTCGTCGTGACGCAGCCGGAGAGCGGCACCTTCAAGGCCTTCTCGGCGGTCTGCACCCACGAGGGCTGCACGGTGGCGGAGGTCGCGGACGGCACGATCAACTGCCCCTGCCACGGCAGCAGGTACCGGGTCGCCGACGCCTCGGTCGCCGGTGGCCCGGCACCGCGTCCGCTGTCCGAGGAGAAGATCACGGTCACCGGAAATTCGATCACCCTCGGCTGACCGCGGCCCGTACGCTCGCCCCATGCACCCCCGGGACCTCGCCCTCGTACGCGACCACACGATCTACTCCTGCGTGATGGGCTCGCGCGCCTTCGGTCTCGCCACGCAGGACAGCGACACCGACCGCAGGGGCATCTTCCTGGCCCCCACCCCGCTGTTCTGGCGGTTCGAGAAGCCGCCCGCACATCTGGACGGGCCGGCCGGGGAACAGTTCAGCTGGGAGCTCGAGCGCTTCTGCGAGCTCGCCCTGCGCGCCAATCCGAACGTCCTGGAGTGCCTGCACTCGCCGCTCGTGGAGCACGTCACGGACACCGGCCGCGAACTGCTCGCCCTGCGCGGCGCGTTCCTCTCGCGCGAGGCCCACGACACCTTCGCCCGCTACGCGCTGGGCCAGCGCAAGAAGCTGGAGGCGGACGTCCGCAGCCACGGCGCCCCGCGCTGGAAGCACGCCATGCACCTGCTGCGGCTCCTCATCGCCTGCCGGGACCTGCTGCGCACCGGCGAGCTGACGATCGACGTCGGCGACCACCGCGAGCCGCTGCTCGCGGTCAAGCGCGGCGAGGTCTCCTGGCCGGAGGTCGAGGCCCGGATGAACCGGCTGGCGGCCGAGGCCGAGGAGGCGGCGCCGCACAGCCCGCTCCCGGCCGGTCCCGACCGGGAGCGGATCGAGGACTTCCTGTTCCGTACGCGCCGGTCGTCAGCCCTGGATCCCCTCGAACCCCTGGAGCCGCACGCGGACCACGAGGTCGTGCAGGGCGTCGTACGCCGTGTGGGAACCGGGCAGCACTGAGTCCGCCTGCGCCGCGTCGAGGTCGGCGTGCAGCCGCTCCACGTCGGCGGCCACGCGCGCGTGGTCCACGTCGGCGCCGACGTGCTCGGCCGTGCTCTTGGCGGTGATGAGCTCCGGCAGGTACTCGGGGGCGCCCGCGACCTCGCCGCAGAGCGTGGGCAGATCGGCGACGACCTGACCGCTGCGCATCAGGTGGATGCCGGTGAGCAGCACGCGGAAGGTGTAGAGCAGCGGCTTGAGCTCGCCGTTCTTCTCGAAGAGGCGCCACTGGGTGGTGGCGAACCCGCGGTAGTGGTGGGCGTGGTGGCTGGTGAGCACGGTGGGGGCGAGCGCGACGAGCTCCGCGTGCGCGCCGGTGGTGTGCACGACCAGCGGGGAGAGCAGCTGCTCCAGGACGTAGCCGTTGTTCCGCAGCATCAGGCGGACGAACTTGCGCAGGTCGTGCGTGACGAGGTCCATCTCGACGCCGTCCCTGTCCCACATCCTCGACCGGGTCTCCGCCGGCTCCCCGAGCCCCACCAGATCGGCCACCGGAAGCAGGTGCACGCCGCGCAGATCCACGTCCGAGTCGCGGGACGGGAAGCCGTAGAGGTGGGCCCCTGAGACGGTCGCGAAGAGCAGCGGGTCGGCCTGCTCGGCGACGACGGACGCGAGGTCGATGTCCAGGTCGGGGCCCAGGTCAACTGTCATCCCTCAAGCATCCCAGAGCGCCCCGAACTCCAGGAGTCCTGCCCGGTACTCGATCCGCGCCACCCACTCGGCGGGCCAGGCGTCCGCGCCGATGCGGGCCCCCGCGAACGCCCCGGCCAGGCACGCGATCGAGTCGGAGTCCCCCGACGTGCAGGCGGCCCTGCGCACCACGGTGACGGGCTCGTCGACGAACTGCAGGAAGCAGAGCAGCGCGGTGGCGAGCGCCTCCTCGGCGATCCAGCCCTCGCCGGTGGCCAGGCAGGGGTCGGTCTCCGGGTTGGCGTGCCTCAGCGCGGCTTCGAGGTGTTCGAGGACGGCCAGGCACTCGTCCCAGCCGCGGGCGATGAACGCGCGCGGCGTCGGGGCCTCGCCCCTCGTCCACAGCTCCCCGAGCCAGCGCGCGTGGTAGACCTCCCGGTTCTCGTACGCGTAGGAGCGAAGGAGTCCGACGAGTCCGGTCGGCTCGGCGCCCTCGGCGAGCAGCCGCACGGCGTGCGCGGTGAGGTCGGACGCGGCGAGCGCCGTCGGGTGGCCGTGGGAGAGCGCGGACTGCAACTGGGCGGCGCCCGCCCGCTGTTCGTCGCTCAGGCCGGGCACGAGCCCGAGGGGCGCGACGCGCATGTTGGCGCCGCAGCCCTTGGAGTGCACCTGGCTCGCCTCCTCCCACGGCTTGCCGGTCTTGAGGAGGTAGCAGGCCTTCAGGCAGGTGTTGCCGGGTGCGCGGTTGTTCTCCGGCGACTGGTACCAGTCCACGAACTCCTCGCGCACCGGCCGCTCCATGCGCTTCGGTCCGAGGCTCCCCCGCTCCATCGCGGTGCGCAGGCCGCGGGCGAGCGCGAGCGTCATCTGGGTGTCGTCCGTGACGATCGCGGGCGTCGGCAGCTCCATCTCCCGCCAGGGCCCGCATTTGGTGAGGATCGAAGGGACGTCGTTGAACTCGGTCGGGAAGCCGAGTGCGTCGCCGAGGGCGAGGCCCATGAGGGATCCGGTGGCGGCGCGCTTCATGAGGGCTGTCCTTCCGGGGTGGGGCGGAGCAGGGGCGGGTGCAGGGCGGTGGCGGTACCGGCCCGGAAGAGAGCGGCGGGCTTCCCGCGGCCGCCGGTCAGCCGGGCGGCGCCGGGGACCGCCTCGACGAGGCCTGCCGTGCCGACGACCTTGCGCCGGAAGTTCGCGGGGTCGAGCTCGGCGCCCCACACGGCTTCGTAGACCTGCCGCAGCTCACCGAGGGTGAACTCGGGCGGGCAGAAGGCGGTGGCGAGGCCGGTGTACTCGAGCTTGGCGCCGACCCGGTCGTGGGCGTCGGCGAGGATCCGGTCGTGGTCGAAGGCGAGCGGCCGGTACGTCGCCGGGGTGTACGGCAGCCAGGCCGCGCGGGCCGCGTCGCCTCCCCCGCGGACCTGCGGCGGGTCGGGGACGAGCGCCGCGAAGGCGACGGAGACGACCCGCATGCGCGGGTCGCGGCCCGGGTCGCTGTAGGTGCGCACCTGCTCGAGGTGCAGCCGTCCGATGTCCGCGATGCCGGTCTCCTCGGCGAGTTCGCGGCCCGCGGCCTCCTCGGCCGACTCGTCGGGGAGCACGAATCCGCCGGGCAGGGCCCAGCGCCCGGTGTACGGTTCCTGGCCGCGCTCGACGAGCAGCACGTGCAGCGCGCCGTCCCGGACGGTGAACACCGCCAGGTCCACGGTGACGGCGAACGGTTCGAAGGCGTACTTGTCGTAGCCCTGCATGCACGACCACCCCCCTCTCTTAACAGTCACCTGGACTATAAAGAGAGGGGGGTGGTTCGGGCAAGCGATTCCCGCAGGTCCGCGATTTCTACCGGCCTACAGGTCGACTTCCTGCATCAGCATCCCGACCTCGGTGTTCGACAGGCGCCGCAGCCAGCCGGACTTCTGGTCGCCCAGGGTGATCGGCCCGAAGGCGACCCGCACCAGCTTGTCCACGGGGAAGCCCGCCTCGGCGAGCATGCGCCGCACGATGTGCTTGCGGCCCTCGTGGAGGGTGACCTCGACCAGGTAGTTCTTGCCGGTCTGCTCGACGACGCGGAAGTGGTCGGCGCGGGCGTACCCGTCCTCGAGCTCGATGCCGTCCTTGAGCCGCTTGCCCAGGTCACGCGGGATCGGGCCCACGATGTGCGCGAGGTAGACCTTCTTCACCCCGTACTTGGGGTGGGTCAGGCGGTGCGCCAGCTCGCCGTGGTTGGTGAGCAGGATGACGCCCTCGGTCTCGGTGTCGAGCCGCCCCACGTGGAACAGCCGCGCCTCACGGTTGTTCGTGTAGTCGCCGAGGCACTGACGGCCCTCGGTGTCCTCCATGGTGGAGACGACACCGGCGGGCTTGTTCAGCGAGAAGAACTGGTACGACTGGGTGGCGACCGTCAGGCCGTCGACCTTGATCTCGTCCTTCTCGGGGTCGACACGCAGCCCCTGCTCAAGGACGATCTCGCCGTTGACCTCGACGCGGGCCTCGTCGACCAGCTCCTCGCACGCACGGCGCGAGCCGTAGCCCGCACGGGCCAGGATCTTCTGCAGGCGCTCGCCCTCCTGCTCGGCGCCCGGGAACGTCTTGGGCGGGCTCACCTTGGGCTTGCCCGCGTACCGCTCGCGGTTGCGCTCCTCGGCCCGCGCGTCGTACTCACGGGAGGTGGCCGGGGCCCAACGCCCCCGTCCGGCGCCCTGACCCTGCTTGGGCCCGCCCTTGGCGCCGCCGCGCGCCGAGGCACCACGGCCCGACTTCGGACCGTCCTGCGTCCCGCCGGAACCTACGTCGTAGCGCCGCTCCTCCGGACGCGGCCTCTTCGGACGGCCGCTGTCGCCCTGCTTGTCGTCACGGCTCCGACCGGTAGTGCCCCGGTTGTCGCCACCGCGGCCGCCGGTGTTCCCTCGGCCGCCGCTGTTGCCGCGGCCGCCGCTGTTGCCACCACGGCTCCCGCCGTTGTTTCCGCTGCTGTTCCTGCCGCTGCTGCTTCGCATCAAAGTTCCGTCTAGTCGACTGTGTCCTGGGTGTACTCGTACCCCGGCGCATCGGGTGCGTCCGGGTCGAACGACGGGACCCCTTCCAGCGTCTCGCCCTCGATCGCGTCCGCCTCGGGGAGGAAGGGCGCGAGCTCGGGGAGCTCGGCCAGGCCGCGCAGGCCCATCCGCTCCAGAAAGTAGTTCGTCGTCCTGTACAGGATCGCACCTGTTTCGGGTTCCGCGCCCGCCTCCTCCACCAGACCCCTCTGGAGAAGGGTGCGCATCACGCCGTCACAGTTCACCCCGCGCACCGCGGAGACCCGGGAACGGCTGACCGGCTGGCGGTACGCGACGACCGCGAGGGTCTCCAGAGCCGCCTGGGTGAGCCGCGCCTGCTGCCCGTCAAGGACGAAGCCCTCCACGGCTGCCGCGTACTCGGGCCGTGTGTAGAAGCGCCAGCCGCCCGCCACGAGGCGCAGCTCGAAACCGCGCTTCTGCGCGGTGTACTCGTCGGCGAGATCACGCAGCGCGACGGCGACC
Organism: Streptomyces sp. NPDC046465; assembly: GCF_040646035.1. Taxonomy (NCBI): domain Bacteria; kingdom Bacillati; phylum Actinomycetota; class Actinomycetes; order Kitasatosporales; family Streptomycetaceae; genus Streptomyces; species Streptomyces sp. NPDC046465. Next base: position 31,202 of record NZ_JBEYZK010000018.1, on the reverse strand, counting down.
TCGCGCCTGCCGCGCTGCAGGATCTTCGCCAGATGTTCCTCGGTGGCCGGTTCGTCGACGACCATCAGGACGGCCTCAAGGGCGGGCCGCAGCTCCAGCCCGGCCACGGCTCCGGCAAGCTCGCCCACGGGGCTCTGCTGCGCGCTCACGCCTTCTCCTCCATCGGCTCGGGGGCCCGGTCGAACTCGTCGGTCACGGTGGGCTCCGCCGCGCCGTCCCCGCCCGCCCATCTGACGAGCAGCTCGCCGAGAGGGTCGGCCTGGTCGAGGGTGACGGCCTTCTCGCGGTAGAGCTCAAGAAGGGCCAGGAAGCGGGCGACGACCGTGAGGGTGTCCCCCGCGTCCGCCACGAGCTCCTGGAAGCTGGCCTCGCCCTGTTCCCGCAGCCACGCGATCACCAGACCGGCCTGCTCCTGCACGGAGACCAGCGGGGCGTGGATGTGCTCGACGTAGACCTGTGGCTTCGCGCGCGGCTGCATCGCCTTCACGGCGAGCTTGGCGAAGCCCTCCGGCCCGATGCTGATCACGACCTCGGGCAGCAGCTCGGCGTGGTGCGGTTCGAGGCCCACGGTCCGCGGATAGCGCCGCGCCTCGTCGTCGAGCCGCCCTTGGAAGATGTCCGCGATCTGTTTGTACGCGCGGTACTGCAGCAGCCGGGCGAAGAGCAGGTCACGCGCTTCGAGCAGCGCCAGATCGGCCTCGTCCTCGACCTCGGCGACGGGCAGCAGCCGCGCCGCCTTCAGATCGAGCAGGGTGGCGGCGACGACCAGGAACTCGGTCGTCTGGTCCAGGTCCCAGTCCGCCCCCATGGCCCGGATGTGCGCCATGAACTCGTCGGTCACCTTGGACAGCGCGACCTCGGTGACGTCCAGCTTGTGCCGGGAGATCAGCTGGAGCAGCAGATCGAAGGGTCCCTCGAAGTTCGCGAGGCGGACCGTGAACCGCCCGTCGTCGGGTGCGTCCCGCGTCTCCTCCGCGGACGCCGCCACATCAGGCACGGCCTCATCCGGCACGGCCTCATCCGGCACGGCCGCGGCAGGCTCCGCCCCTGGCCCGCGCCCCAGGGCGCGGCGCCGGGCGGACGGGGGCGGTACGGAGTCGTTCGTGGCCATCAGGCGGGAACGCTACCCCTACCGCCCGCGAAGCCGTCGTACGAGAATGCTCGCGTCCCCGCGCGACTCCAGGTCGGCGAGGACGACGGCGACCGCCTCGCGCACGATGCGCCCGCGGTCGACCGCGAGGCCGTGCTCACCGCGCAGCACGAGGCGCGCGTGCTCCAGGTCCATCAGTTCCTCGGCGGAGACGTACACGGTGATCTTCTCGTCGTGCCGCTCGCGCCCGCTGGGCCGGCGGTTGGCCGCCCGCGCCCTGCGCCGCGCCTGCGCGGTCGACGAGCCGCCGGACTTGCCGCCCTGCGGAGCCGAACCTTCCGGCGCCGCACGGCGTCCGGCGCCCTTCTCGCCCTCGGCGGCGGCCGCGCGGCTGCGTGACTCGGCCCCGGACTCCGCGTCCGCGGCCGTGTGTTCGGCGGGTTCACCGCCGTCGCCCTGCGCCGCCGTCTCCTCGGCGGACGCGGCCGTCTCGTCGCTCTCGCCCGCCGGAGCGGGCACCCGCGCCTCGCCGTTGGCCGGGCGCCGCGGCGACGACGACTGCAGCGCCATCCCCCCGGTCGTACGGAACAGTTCGTCGGCCCCGGGCAGACTCACTCGGCGTGACACCGGGCGAGCACCTCCCTGGCGAGCTGGCGATAGGCGGCCGCGCCGACCGAGTTGGAGGCGTACGTCGTGATCGGCTCACCGGCGACCGTGGTCTCCGGGAAGCGGACCGTGCGCCCGATGACCGTGTGGTAGACGTGGTCGTCGAAGGCCTCGACCACGCGCGCGAGCACCTCACGGCTGTGCACCGTGCGGGAGTCGTACATGGTCGCGAGGATGCCGTCGAGCTCCAGGTCGGGGTTGAGCCGCTCCTGGACCTTCTCGATGGTCTCGGTCAGCAGGGCCACACCGCGCAGCGCGAAGAACTCGCACTCGAGCGGCACGATCACCTTGTGGGCCGCCGTCAGGGCGTTCACGGTGAGCAGGCCGAGCGAGGGCTGACAGTCGATCACGATGTAGTCGTAGTCCTGCATCAGCGGCTTCAGCGCCCGCTGCAGCGTGGACTCGCGCGCGACCTCGCTCACCAGCTGCACCTCGGCAGCCGACAGGTCGATGTTGCTCGGCAGCAGGTCCATGTTCGGGACCGCCGTCTTCAGGAGCACCTCGTCCGCGGACATGCCGCGCTCCATGAGGAGGTTGTAGACCGTCAGGTCCAGCTCCATCGGGTTCACCCCGAGGCCCACGGAGAGGGCGCCCTGCGGGTCGAAGTCGACGAGCAGGACCCGGCGTCCGTACTCCGCGAGGGCCGCGCCCAGGTTGATGGTCGACGTCGTCTTGCCGACGCCGCCCTTCTGGTTGCACATCGCGATGATCTTCGCGGGGCCGTGATCGGTCAGCGGGCCCGGGATCGGGAAGTACGGCAGCGGGCGTCCCGTGGGACCGATGCGCTCGCGGCGCTGACGGGCGGCGTCCGGCGCGAGCGTGGCCGCGTACTCCGGATCGGGCTCGTACTCGGCGTCGGGGTCGTAGAAGTGCCCCTGGGGCAGTTCCTCGTAGTCGGCGAGGTGGGTGTGGGTCTTATCGCCACTCCGGTCGCCGGCCATGGCGTTCACGTGATGGCCATCCATGCTCTGGGGTGCTGGCTGTGTCGGCTGGGGGCCCTGCCGGGCTTCGAAGGTGCGGACAGCGACCGAGCCGACGGCCTCGAGCCCTACGGGACCCTGGTCCCGCACAGACGTTCCTGGTTGACCACCCCCGGGAGCAAATGTCGACTCATTCACAAGTCGTCTTACCTCCTTGGTGACCAGGAAATTTCTCGATAGGTCAGCGTGGCACCATGCCGACGGTTGGCGACTCTATGGCGTGTCACCGCTCCACAGCAACACAATCCGCCGGACCCGGCCCGATGTGTCGGCAACGGAACACCCTTGTGTCAAGGGCGTACGGCTCCTCATCGCCACGTTTCGGGGGTGGGCGAAACGGTTAAAGGGTTACGTTCGCGGCTAGTTGAGCGTGTCCACACTGATACGCATACGGCCGGACCCCTCTCAAGGTCCGGCCGCTGGCGTGAGATTGACGACTTTCGTTGACGAAAGTGTCGTAAGACCGACCGGAGTCGGTCACCCGGTTCAGCCGAGGAGCGACTCCAGCTCGACGTGCTCCAGGCCGTGGGCCTCGGCGACCTCCCGGTAAACGACCTTGCCGTCATGGGTGTTGAGACCCAGGGCGAGCGCCGGGTCGCGGCGCAGGGCCTCGACCCAGCCGCGGTTCGCCAGCTCGACGATGTACGGCATCGTCGCGTTGGTCAGCGCGTACGTGGAGGTGTTCGGCACCGCGCCGGGCATGTTGGCGACGCAGTAGAAGACCGAGTTGTGGACCGGGAAGGTCGGCTCGGCGTGGGTGGTCGCGTGCGAGTCCTCGAAGCAGCCGCCCTGGTCGATCGCGATGTCGACAAGGACACTTCCCGGCTTCATGCGGGAGACGAGCTCGTTGGTGACCAGCTTCGGGGCCTTGGCGCCCGGGATGAGGACGGCGCCGATGACCAGGTCGGCCTCGAGGCAGGCCTTCTCCAGCTCGAAGGCGTTGGAGACGACGGTCTGGATCTTCGTGCCGAAGACCTTGTCCGCCTCCTTGAGCTTGTTGATGTCCTTGTCGAGCAGGGTCACGTGGAAGCCCATGCCGATGGCGATCTGCGCGGCGTTCCAGCCCGAGACGCCGCCGCCGATGACGACGGCCTTGCCCGCGGCCACGCCCGGGACGCCGCCCGGCAGGACACCGCGACCGCCCTGGGCGGCCATCAGGTGGTAGGCGCCGACCTGCGGGGCAAGGCGGCCCGCGACCTCGGACATCGGGGCGAGCAGCGGGAGCGCGCGGTTGGCGGTCTCCACCGTCTCGTACGCGATGGCGGTCGTGCCCGAGTCCAGGAGCGCGTCCGTGCACTCCTTGGAGGCGGCCAGGTGCAGGTAGGTGAAGAGGGTCTGGTCCTTGCGGAGGCGGTGGTACTCCTCCGCGATGGGCTCCTTGACCTTCAGGAGCAGGTCCGCGGTGGCCCAGACCTCATCGGCGGTGTCCAGGATCCGCGCGCCCGCCGAGACGTACTCGGCGTCCGTGATCGAGGAGCCGACGCCGGCGTTCCGCTCGATGACGACCTGGTGGCCGTGGCGCACCAGCTCGTGCACACCGGCGGGGGTGATGGCCACCCGGAACTCGTTGTTCTTGACCTCGCGGGGGATGCCGACCTTCATCGTCGATCACGGTCCTTGGCTCAGGGGATTTCTCGGGCAATGCAACGCATACCGGTGCGCGTGGGGGCGCAACGGGAGACACCGCGGAGGTACGCGGCGGAGCCAGTCTAATGAAGGATTTCTCGCTGTCTAGCCTTCCAATACTTCAATCTTCTGCAGATGTACTACGGATTTCGTAGGCGGAAGGCTACGCTCCACCGTTCCTTTCAAGCCTCGCGACCTGCGGGAGCTCTTCTCCCAGCATGCGCTCGGCCGCGCTGCGGTGCAGCCGGGCCGCCGCAGGGTCACCGAGCCGCTCCAGGGTGTCCGCGAGACGGAGCTGCAGCGCCGCCTGCAGCCGCACGTCCTCGGCGTGCCGCGCCCACTCGACGGCCTCCTGACAGGTGCGCAACGACTCCTCGGGCCGCCCCGCGTACTCCTGCACGCGGGCCATCTCGCTCAGCGCCCGCGCCTGGGCCGTGACGTCGCCGTTCCTGCGGTGCCCGGTGACCGCCGAACTCCAGTTGCGCAGCGCCTCGCCGTACCGCCCCGCGTAGGTGTGCACCGTGCCGATCCGGCCGTACAGGCGGGCGGCGTCCGCGCGCTCGCCGCGGGCCAGCCGGTGGGCGAGCGCCCTGCCGAACCAGTCCGAGGCCCGCGGCCAGTCCCCCAGCTCCTGGTAGGCGCCGCCGACGGATTCCATCGCGCGGCCGGTGGCGTACGGATCGCCCGCCGCCCGCCCGGCGTCGAGAGCCGCCCGGTAGCGGGCCAGCGCGTCCTGCGTCCGGCCCGTCTGCGCGTCCAGGTCCGCGAGGTTCAGCAGCGCCGCGGCCTGCTCGCGCGGCAGGTTCCGCCGCTCGGCCACGTCAAGGACGAGGCGGTGGATCCCGTACAGCTCGGGAGCCGCGGCCTCCGTGCCGCGGTGCGCGACCAGGGCCCGGGTCAGGGCCGCCATCAGCCGCCGCGCGAGGGTGTCGAGCTCCCCGTCGGCGACGGCGAGCCGGGCGGCGGCCAGCAGCGCGGGCTGCCGGATCCGCAGCCACTCGGCGGCGACGCGCTGGTTCGGGAAGCGCAAAGCGCGCGGCAGCCCGGCGAGCTTCTTGCGGGCGGCGGAGCCGTCGGGCTCCGTGACCGCACGGCAGGACTGCAGCAGCCGCACGGTCCGCTCCAGCATCCGGGCCCTGGCCAGCTGGAGCTCGGCCGGGCGGTCCTGGCTCTCGGTGCGGGCCCGGAGCAGCGGCACCAGGCAGCCGGGCACCTCGTACTGCGGCAGCGGGGAGGCGACGGCGCGCACGAGCCCGAGCGAGGCGAAGTCGTCCAGCGTGGTCTTGGCCCCCGAGACCGAGCAGCCCGCGAGCGCGGAGGCGGTGTGCGGGTCGACGTGGCCGGCCGGGGCGAGGCTGAGGAGCCGCAGTATCCGTGCGGCGGTCGAGGGCAGCGAGGCATAGGTGTGAGCGAAGACACGCGCGAGGGCCGAGCCCTCGTCGGGCAGCGCCCGCACCCGTTTGGCCAGGTCGGCGACGGCGGCCTTGGGCCGCTCCGAGAGCCAGCCCCCGGCAAGGACAAGGGCCGCGGGATGCGCCGCGCACACCTCGACGAGCGACTCCGCGGAGCCCGGGTCGACGGTGATGCGGACGGGCCCGGCGGCGCGGGCGAGGAGTTCGACGGCGGCCTCTTTGTCCAGGCCGCCCAGCGTGCACGGGCGCACGTCGGGGATGCCGGTGAGCGGGCCCTCGGAGACCGCGACGACCAGGCAGTCGGGCGCGTCGGGAAGCAGCGCGTCGACCTGCTCGGCGTCCGCCGCGTCATCGAGGAGCAGCAGCGCCCTGCGGCCGGAAAGCGCCTCCCTGAGGGTGTCGGCGAGGTCGTCCTCCGCGGCCCCCGGCGGCGCCGGCACGCCCAGCGTGCCGAGCAGGTCCCGGGCGGTGCGCTCGGTCGGCACACGGCTGCCGTCGGGCTCGGTGAGGTGGGCGCGCAGCACCCCGTCGGGGTACGCGCCGGCGAGCTGCCGGGCGAGTTCCTCGGCGAGCGAGGTGCGGCCCGAACCGGGGCGGCCCGCGACGAGCAGGACGCGCGCGCGGGGGGCCTTGCGGCCCGAGAGGGTGTCGAGTCCCGCGCGGTCGATGTCGGCGCGGAGCTCTTTCAACTCCCGGCGTCTGCCGAGGAACTGAGCCTTCGTCGACTGCAGGGAAGCACTCGCGGGTGACGGCACCGCACCACCCGCCGCCGCACCGTCCGTGTCGACCGCCTGATCCGTCACGGGCCACGCTCCCGTCCGCTGCGCACGAACCCGCCGGGGCTCCGGGCGGGACGCTTTCAGAGCCTAGTTCAGGCCCTGCGCCCCACCCGGTCACGCGGCGCGCACAAGTCGCCCGATCGGATCAGCGGATCGTCACACCGGACGGTTTCCGGACGGTTCCGGGCGCTCAGGCCTCGAAGGGGCGGGCCGGCCAGGGCGCCTCGGCCGGGCGCAGCGCGTCGACGCCGTCGCCGTTCAGAACCGCCTGCAGCGAGAGGGCGCCGACCACCAGGCAGTTGTTGTGCAGCTCACCGGCGAGCACGCCGCGCACGAGCTCCTCGAGAGGCACCCGGGCGAGCTCCATGTCGGACTCCTCCTCGGAGACCTCGAAGCGCTCGCCCTCGGCCTCGGAGAGGTCCTGGGCGAGGAAGACGCGCACGGCCTCGTCGCAGCCGCCGGGGGTGGTGTAGACGTCGGTGAGGACCCGCCAGTCCTCGGCCTTGACGTGCGCCTCTTCGTAGAGCTCGCGCTGGGCGGCGTGCAGGGGGTTCTCGCCGGGGATGTCGAGAAGGCCCGCGGGGATCTCCCAGAGCTTGTGGCGCACGGGGTGGCGGTACTGGCGGATGACCAGGACGCGGCCCTCGCCGTCGAGCGCGAGGACGGCCACGGAGCCGGGGTGGACCTGGTAGTCGCGGTGGACGACGGACCCGTCGGGCATGACCACGTCGTCGGTGCGCACGGAGGTCTTGTTGCCCACGAACGGGGTCTCCGTCGCCGTGACCTGCCACTCCTCGGCGGTGTCCTTGATCGTCATGCGCTGTCCTCCCACACGTGCAAACAGAAACCGGGGTGCGTGCCTCGTGAGAGACGCGCACCCCGGCAACCGTATCGCCCCGGTGTTACTTGCCGGACTTGCCGCCCTGCTTGCGCTGGCCCTGCTGGCGCTCGACGGCCGCCTTCACGAGACCGGCGAAGAGCGGGTGCGGGCGGGTCGGACGGGACCGCAGCTCCGGGTGGGCCTGGGTGGCGACCAGGTACGGGTGGACCTCACGCGGGTACTCGACGTACTCGACGAGCTTGCCGTCCGGGGAGGTGCCGGAGAACTGGATGCCCGCCTTCTTCTCCAGGTCGGCGCGGTAGGAGTTGTTCACCTCGTAGCGGTGGCGGTGGCGCTCCTCGACGTACTCCTTGCCCTCGTACACCTCGCGCACGATGGAGCCATCGGCGAGCTTGGCCGGGTACATGCCAAGGCGCATCGTGCCGCCCATGTCGCCCTCGCCCGCGACGATGTCGAGCTGCTCGGCCATGGTGGAGATCACCGGGTGGCCGGTGGCCGCGTCGAACTCCGTGGAGTTCGCGTCGGGGATGCCCGCGAGGTTGCGGGCCGCCTCGATGACGATGCACTGCAGGCCCAGGCAGATGCCGAGCAGCGGCACCTTGTTCTCGCGGGCGTACTGGATCGCGCCGACCTTGCCGGAGACGCCGCGGTCGCCGAAGCCGCCGGGAATCAGGATGGCGTCGCAGTCGGCGAGCTGCTTCTGGGCGTCGGCCGGGGTCTTGCAGTCGTCCGATGTGACCCACTTGACCTTGACGCGGGCCTTGTTGGCGAAGCCGCCCGCGCGCATCGCCTCGGTGATCGAGAGGTAGGCGTCCGGCAGGTCGATGTACTTGCCGACGAGCGCGACGGTGACCTCGTGCCGCGGGTTGTGCACGCGGTCGAGCAGGTCGTCCCACTGCGTCCAGTCGACGTCGCGGAACGGCAGGTCGAGCTTGCGCACGACGTAGGCGTCCAGGCCCTCGGTGTGCAGGACCTTCGGGATGTCGTAGATCGACTTGGCGTCGATGGCGGCCACCACGGCGGCCTCGTCGACGTCGCACATCAGCGAGATCTTGCGCTTGATGGCGGTGGGCACCTCGCGGTCGGCGCGCAGCACGATGGCGTCCGGCTGGATGCCGATGTTGCGCAGCGCGGCGACGGAGTGCTGGGTCGGCTTGGTCTTCAGCTCGCCGGAGGGGCCGATGTAGGGCAGCAGCGAGATGTGCACGACGAAGACGTTGTCGCGGCCCACCTCGTGGCGGACCTGGCGGACGGTCTCCAGGAACGGCAGGGACTCGATGTCGCCGACCGTGCCGCCGACCTCGGTGATCACGACGTCGACGTCGTCCGTGGCCATGCGGCGGATGCGGTGCTTGATCTCGTTGGTGATGTGCGGGATGACCTGGACGGTGTCGCCGAGGTACTCACCGCGCCGCTCCTTGGCGATCACCTGGGAGTAGACCTGGCCCGTGGTCACGTTCGCCGAGCCGTCGAGGTCGACGTCGAGGAAGCGCTCGTAGTGGCCGATGTCCAGGTCGGTCTCGGCGCCGTCGTTGGTGACGAACACCTCGCCGTGCTGGAAGGGGTTCATCGTGCCGGGGTCGACGTTCAGGTACGGGTCGAGCTTCTGCATCGTGACGCGCAGGCCCCTGGCCTTGAGCAGCGCACCGAGACTCGACGCAGTCAGGCCCTTGCCGAGGGAAGAGGCGACACCCCCGGTGACGAAGATGTGCTTGGTCGTCGTGGCTGTGCTGTTTCGAAAAGCAGCGGGCTGCATAGCCAAAGGGGGGCTCCCGTGGTCGCGGTCTGGAGGGTGCGTTCCGGCGCCCTCACCAGGGATCCGGGGAGGCGCCGTCGCTGCGGTTCGGGGGTTCTATGACCACCGGCTCACGGGCTACCAGGGTATCAGCGCCGGACCGGGCCCGCTTCCGGCCACGCTCCGCCACCGGGCGCACACATGCTGGTCACGGGAACCCCGGTCACAAGACTTGCACATTCGCCACTTCTGCCCGGCACACCGGCTCTCACCTGCCGCTCACCCGTTCGGCGGCGGCTCGTTGCCGGGAGGGGCGCGCAGATCACCGAGGTGCGTCGTATCCTGCTCGGACACTCGCTGCCGAGCCCCTCCGGCACACGGCACCATCCCGCCTTGCACCCGGAACAAGCGCTCGTCAACGATCACTTGACCGCTGATCAGTAAGCGCCCCGCGGGGCGAACGTGGCCGTTCGACTGGAGATGCACGTGGCCGGGCGCATCGAGGACTACGCACTCATCGGAGACATGCAGACCGCTGCCCTGGTCTGCCGGGACGGCACAGTCGACTGGCTGTGCCTGCCCCGCTTCGACTCCCACGCCGTATTCGCCGCCCTCTTGGGCACCGACGAGCACGGATTCTGGCGACTCGGGCCCGCATACAGCCCGGACGCGCAGCCACCCGCTGCCACGCGCCGCACGTATCGCGGCGATTCCCTGGTGCTCGAATCCGAGTGGGACACGGCGCGCGGCACTGTCCGCGTGATCGATTTCATGCCGCCGCGCGACACCGACGCGCCGCAGCTCGTACGGATTGTCGAAGGTGTCACCGGGCGCGTGCCGATGCGTTCGGCCCTGCGGATGCGGTTCAGCTACGGCCGTGTGGTGCCCTGGGTGCACAAGGTCGACGGGCGCACGGTGGCCGTCGCGGGGCCGGACTCCGTGTGGCACGACACGACCGCCGAGACGTACGGCAAGGACCTGACCACGTACTCGGACTTCACGGTCGCGCCGGGCGAGCGGATCGCGTTCACCATCTCGTGGCAGCCCTCGCACAAGGACCAGCCGGCCCTTCCCGAGCCCGAGGCGGCGCTCACCGCCACGGAGACCTTCTGGCGGGAGTGGGTCGAGCACTGCACGTACCACGGCCCGTACCGCGAGGCCGTGATCCGCTCGCTGATCACGCTCAAGGCGCTGACGTACGCGCCGACCGGCGGGATCGTCGCGGCGCCCACCACCTCGCTGCCCGAGGACATCGGGGGCTCGCGCAACTGGGACTACCGCTTCACCTGGCTGCGCGACGCCGCGATCACGCTCTCCTCGCTGCTGCGCACCGGCTACCGCGAGGAGGCCCGCGCCTGGCGCGAGTGGCTCCTTCGCGCGGTGGCGGGCGACCCGGAGAACCTGCAGATCATGTACGGCATCGCGGGCGAGCGCGAGCTCGGCGAGACCGAGCTGGACTGGCTGCCGGGGTACGAGGGCTCGCGCCCGGTCCGGGCGGGCAACGGCGCGGCGGGCCAATTGCAGCTCGACGTGTACGGCGAGGTCACCGAGGCGCTGCACCTGGCGCACATGACGGGCCTCGCCCGCAACGACTACGCCGCCCTCCTCCAGCTCAAGCTCATCCGCTATCTGGAGGGCCACTGGGACGAGCCGGACGAGGGCATCTGGGAGGTGCGCGGCCCGCGCCGCCACTTCGTGCACTCCAAGGTGATGGCCTGGGTCGCCGTGGACCGCACCATCAAGCTCATCGAGTCCGGCGACGCGGACGGCCCGCTGGAGAAGTGGCGCGACCTGCGCGACGACATCCACCGGGACGTGTGCGAGAAGGGCTACGACCCGGAGCGGAACACCTTCACGCAGTCGTACGGCTCCAAGGAGCTGGACGCCTCGCTGCTGCTTATCCCGCAGATGGGCTTCCTGCCGCCCGACGACAAGCGGGTCATCGGCACGATCGAGGCGATCCAGCGGGAGCTCTCGACGCCGGACGGGTTCATCCTGCGCTATCCGACGTCGGGTGACGACGAGGGCGTGGACGGTCTGGAGGGCGATGAGGGGGCGTTCCTCGCCTGCTCGTTCTGGATGGCCGACGACCTGGCGATGATCGGCCGGGTCGACGAGGCCCGCAAGCTCTTCGAGAAGCTCCTCGCGCTCCGCAACGACCTGGGGCTGCTCGCCGAGGAGTGGGACTCCGGGCTGCAGCGCCAGGTCGGCAACTTCCCGCAGGCGTTCAGCCACGTGCCGCTGATCGACACGGCACTGCGGCTGACGGCTTCGGGGGCGTACGGGGGGTAGCCGCTCCCTCAGAGCCTGTGTCATATCCCCGGCCGGGCGGACGGCGACGGGCTCCTGCCCGTCGCCGTTCGCGCGTAGATCCCGCGCCCCGGTAGCGTCCGCGCCATGGACAGTCAGGGCACTCAGGGCGGCATCACCGTGCAGCGCGCGCTGGAACTTCCGGGGTTGCGCGGTGGGCTCCCCGAGGTCGTCGCGGGCGCGGAGCGGTTGCAGCGGACCGTGCGGTGGGTGCACGCGGGCGAGGTCCCCAACATCGCCTCGCTGCTCAAGGGCGGCGAGCTGCTGCTCACCACCGGCCTCGGGCTCGGCGCGCGCCCGGCCGACCAGCGCGCCTTCGTGCGCGATCTGGCCGAGCGCGGCATCGCCGCCCTGGTCGTCGAGCTCGGACCGCGCTTCAGCCGGCTCCCCGCCGCGATCGTGGAGACGGCGCGGGCCGCCGGACTGCCGTTGGTGCAGCTGCACCGCGAGGTGCCGTTCGTGACGGTCACCGAAGAGGTGCACACCGAGATCGTCAACGGCCACTACACGCTGCTGCGGCAGGCCGAGGAGGTGCACCGGCGCTGCACGGAGGCGCTGCTCGGCGGGGGCGGCATCCCGCAGGTCCTCGGGATCCTCGCGGAGTTCAGCGGCAACCCGGTGTTCCTGGAGACGTCGGAGGGCCAGCTCCTGTACGCCGCCGGGGCGGGCACCGAGTGCGCGGACCCGCTCCAGGTGTGGGAGGGGCTGCGCGGCCGCCCCGTCGACCGGGAGGGTCCGCCCGCGAGCGCGGTCCTCGTCGACGTGCCGGGCGGCGGGCCCGGCGCGGGCTCGGTGCGGGCCCGGCTCGTGCTGCTCGCCGTGGAGTCGGCGCCGCTGCCGGTGCACCGCATCGCGGCGGAGCGGGCGGCGGGCAGCCTCGCCGTGGTGCTCATGCAGGCCCGCCAGGAGGAGGAGCTCGCGGCGCGCGGGCGTGGCGACTTCCTCACCGACCTCGCGGAGGGCCGGATCGCCGCCGAGGACGCGCCCGCGCAGGGCCGGGTCCTCGGCTTCAAGCCGGTCCCGGCCGACAGCCCGCTCCTGCCGGTGGTGATGCGGCTCGCGGACGGGCTGCCGACCGGCGGCGGCTGGGCGGTCCTCGCGCGCGCGGTCGCCGAGGAGCTGGCGTCGGTGGGGGTCCCCGCGCTCCTCGGCGTACGCCCCGTCGAGGGCCGCGTGCCCCTCCTCCTCGGCCTGCGCTCGGAGACCGAGCGCACCGCGGTGGCCGACCGCGTCGCCGCCGCGCTGCGGGCCGGGGTCGAGCGGGCCGGGATGCAGCGGCCGGGGGCGCAGCCGCCGGTCGTGGTGGTCGGGGTCGCGGGCGGCTGGGCGGCGGCGTCGGCGGGCCTGCGGCACGCGGCGGAGACCGCGACGGCCGCGCAGGGCCTCTCCGACCGCCCCTGGTACGACGCGCGGCGGCTCGACATCGACCTGCTCCTCTGGCGGCTGCACCGGCACGACGAGGACGGGGTCCTCGCGGCGTTCGTGGACCGTGCGATCGGCCCGCTGCGCGCCCACGACCAGCGCTCGAAGCCGCCGCTGCTGCCCACGCTGCAGACGTACCTGGCGCACGCGGGCCGCAAGGCGGAGACGGCGCGCGAACTGCACCTGAACCGGCAGACCCTGTACAACCGCCTCGCCCGCATCAGCGAGTTGCTGGGCACCGATCTGGAGGACCCGCAGACGGTGCTCGCCCTGAGCCTGGCGCTGCGGGCGCGCAGGCACGTGGCATAGGGCGGCGCAGGGCGTCTCTGCCGGATCTCAGCTGTACGGCAGGGGCTTGGTCAACTCGTCGTAGACGCTGAGGACTTGAGTGACCGTTTCGTCCTCGGTCGGCCAGGTGGCGGCCTGGACCGCGCCCTTGTGCGTGAGCTCGGCCCGGCGGACCGGGTCGGCGAGGAGGCGTACGACGGCGGTGGCAAGCGCCTCCGCGTCGCCGTAGGGGACCAGCTCGGCCGCGTCGCCGACCAGTTCGGGGACGCCGCCGACCGCGGTCGCCACGAGCGGCACGCGCGCGTGCAGGGCCTCCTGGGCGAGCACCGAGCGGGACTCCCAGCTGCTGGGCAGCACCGCGACATCGGTGGCCGCGAGGAGTTCGGGGACGTCGTCGCGGCTCCCGACGAGCCGGGCCGGGAGCCGCTCGTCCTCGATGCGGCGCTGCAGGGCGGCCCGTTCGGGCCCCTCCCCCGCGACGACGAGGAGCGGCTGCGGGTCCAGGTGCCGCCAGGTGCGGGTGGCGTCCAGGAGGACGTCGTAGCCGCGGTTCGGCTCCAGGGCACCGACGGCCAGGATCAACGGGCGGTCCACGGCGCCCAGTTCGGCACGTGCCTTGTGGAGGAGGCAGTCGGGCTCCTCGGCGCTGTCCGGCCTGCGCGGCGCGGGCAGGGCGACGGCCGCGAGGCGGGCGTCGCGCGCGCCCCTGCCGCGGGCCCGGTCGACGAGGTCGGACGAGGTGGCGAGGACCACGGCCGCCGCGCGGGCGACGCGCCGCTCAAGGAGGTGCAGTACGCGGGCGCGGGCGCCCTCCACGTGCGCCCGGGTGTGCCAGGTGACGACGAGCGGGGTGTGGCGCCCGGTCAGCGCGACAGTGGCGCGCAGGGCGGCGTGCAGCCCGTGCGCGTGGACGAGGTCGGCGTCGGCGCAGGCCGCGCGGAGGGCGGCCACGGAGGCGGGGTCGCCGCTGCGGGGCACGGAGACGTGCCGGGCACCGGCGCCGGTGAAGTCGTAGAGGCGAGCGGCCTCGTCGGGGGCGCACACGGTGACCCGCACGCCCCGGGCGGCGAGTCCGGCGGCCAGCGATCTGACGTGCGCGCTGCTGCCCGCACTGCCACCGCCGAGGACCTGAACGGTGTGCAGTGGCGTCTGTCCGTGCGGCGAGTGGCTGCTCACGTGGCTCACGTGGCGGGGGCTCCTGGGTCTGCGTCGGTCGTTGCTCGGACTGGTACTCGGGCAGATGCTGCGCCAAGGATGCCAGCCCATACGGCCGTTCCGGCACTGCCGAAAGGTCACTTCCGCATTTGGCCGGACAACTCCGCGGGAGGGATCACCCACACGGGTGAGGGTTGCGAGGGTACGTACGCGGGGACGCCGCGGCACCCTCGTACGCCGCGAGCGAGCTGATCTTGTCCCCGCACACCGCCGCGGCCACCAGCGCCGTCGCATGCACGGCCAGGCCCGTGCGTCCGTTCCCCGCGGCGATGGCACTGCCAAGGGCGGCGCCCAGGGCGTGCGCCCCCGCGTCGCCGATCATGGCGCGCTCACCGAGGTCGTCGGGGAGCACGGCGGCCGCGGCGCCCATGGCAGCGGCGGCGGCGACCGCGCCGGTCCCCTTGCGCGCCAGCCCCGGCGCCCCCAGCGCGAGCACGACCGCACCGGCCCGGCCCGGACGTACGTCCACGAGGTTGACGAGGTGGGCGGTCCCCGCGATCACCACACCCGCGAGGACCTTGTCCAGGGGACGCTCCTTGAGCAGCGACCCGGCCACGAGCCCCGCCGCCGAGACGCCGAACAGCTTCACGGCACCGCTGGTGACCTCGCCGTCCCGCAGCGCGGAGAGGTGCGCGCGGAAGCCGCGCCGGGGATCGCCCTGCCCCGCCATGTCGTCGTAAAGGCCGCAGGCACCGGCGACGAGCACGGCCGAAGCGGCGGCGGCCCGGGGCGCGGCGGGCAGCGCGGCGAGGCCGGCCGCGGTGCCGAGGGCGGCGGCGGGACCGGCGTACAACGCGACTTTCCGGCCCGCGTAGTTGGTCCGCGTCCACCGGGCGGGCCCGCCGGGCGGGCGGGTCCGGAGCGCGGCGGTGGCCACGCGGGTGAGGGCGGCGGCGGTGAGCAGAGCGCCGAGACGCCCGGACGTGCGTGCGACCATGTCGATCACCCTACGTCCGGCCGTACGACCGGCCGGGGCGCCCCCTCACCGGCCGCGGAAGGCCGCCCCTACCCGTCCCCCCGAGCCGTGGCGAGCAGTTCCTCCGCATGGGCCCGCGCCGTCTCCGAGTCCTCCTGGCCCGCCAGCATGCGCGACAGCTCCCGCACCCGGTCCTCGCCCTCAAGGACCTGCACTCCGGAGCGCGTCACCATGCCGTCGTTGGTCTTCTCCACCAGCAACTGGCGGTCGGCGAAGGCCGCGACCTGCGGGAGGTGTGTGACGACCACGACCTGCGCCGACTTGGCGAGGCGCGCGAGGCGGCGCCCGATCTCGACCGCCGCCTTGCCGCCGACGCCCGCGTCGACCTCGTCGAAGAGGTACGTGGGCACCGGGTCCGTGCCCGCGAAGACCACCTCGACGGCGAGCATCACGCGGGACAGCTCACCGCCCGACGCGCCCTTGGCGATGGGCCGGGCCGGGGCGCCCGGGTGGGGTGCGAGGTGGAGCTCGACCTCGTCGACGCCCGCGGGCCCGTACGCGACCGTGCGGCCCCCGACCTCCACACCGTCGGCCCCCTCCGGGACCTCCGTGCTGCTGATGTCGATCGACACGCGCGCGTGCGGCATGGCCAGCGAGGCCAGCTCCTCGGTGACGGCGGCGGCGAACCGCGAGGCCGCCTCCTGCCGGGCGTCGGTCAGCGTCTGGGCGAGCACGGCGAGTTCGCCGCGCAGCGCGTCCCGCTCGGCGGTCAGGTCACCCAACCGGTCGTCGTCACCCTCCAGATCGGCGAGCCGCGCGGCACCGTCCTCCGCCCAGGCGAGGACGGCGTCGATGTCCGCACCGTACTTCCGGGTGAGCTGCGTCAGCGCGGCCCTGCGCTCCTCGACCGCGGCGAGCCGCAGCGGATCGGCGTCCAGGTCGTCGGCGTACCCGGCGAGCTCTCCCGCCACGTCGCCGAGCAGGATCCCGATCTCACCGAGCCGGTCGGCGAGGGCGGAGAGGTCGGGGTCGTGGGACCGTACGGCCTCCAGGGCCCGGGACGCGCCCGCCACCAGGGCCGCGGCGTCGATGCCCTCCGGGTCCTCGGGGTTGCCCGCGAGCGCGGCGTGCGCGGACGTCGCGGCGGAGGCGAGGGCCTCGGCGTGGCCGAGCCGCTCGGCCTCGGCGGCGAGTTCGGTGTCCTCGCCCGCGCGCGGTTCGACGCCCGCGATCTCGTCGAGGCCGAAGCGCAGCAGATCCGCCTCCTGCGCCCGCTCTCGCGCGCGTGTGGTGATCTCCTCGACCTCGGTGGTGACGGCCCGCAGTCTGCGGTAGGCGGTGGTGTACTCGGTGAGCGGCGCGGCGACCGCGTCGCCCGCGTACCGGTCGAGGGCGGCGCGCTGCCTGGCGGGCTTGAGCAGGCCCTGCTGGTCGGTCTGGCCGTGCACGGCGACGAGGTCGTCGGCGAGTTCGGACAGCAGCCCGACCGGGACGGAACGCCCTCCGAGGTGTGCGCGTGAGCGCCCCTCCGCCGAGACGGTACGGCTGATGAGCAGCGCACCGTCGTCCAGTTCGGCCCCGGCCTCCTCCGCGCGTACGACAGCGCTGGCACCCGGGGGCACCGCAATGCGCCCCTCCACCACCGCCGACTTGGCGCCGATCCGCACCAGGGCGGGATCCGCGCGTCCGCCGAGCAGCAGGCCAAGGCTGGTGACCACCATCGTCTTGCCCGCACCGGTCTCACCCGTCACGGCGGTGAAGCCTGGCGAGAGCTCGACGACAGCGTCGTCGATGACTCCGAGCGACCGTATCCGCATCTCCTCCAACACGCACCTGACCATACGAGGTTTCCCCGGTGCCCCGCGACGTCGCCCCTGTGTCGGTGCGTGAAGGTGCAGGTTGGCGACCGGCCACAAGAGACGGTGTCACTCTCCGAGGGGACGTCCGCCGGGCCGGGCGGCGACAGGGTGGGGTTTTCCCCAGCACGATCCACCGGCCCGCCGCATGGCGCCGCCCCCGCACCCGCCGCGACCATGATCCACATGGCGACAGGACTGGCAAAGGCGGCGCTGCGCGCGCACCGCCCGGCATTCGTGGGCACGGCGGTGGCCGCGTTCTTCGCGGCGACCGTGGTGAGCGCGTCGACGATGATGCTCGGCACGACGAGCACCGACCGCACCGATATCACCGGCGGGCTCTCCGCGGCCGCGCGCGAACAGATCAGGGAGAACGGCGTGGGCGACATGGCGGTCGTCCTCCTGATCGGTTCCATCTACATGTCGATATTCGTGGTCGTCTCGACCATGGGAACGGCCGTCGCGCAGCAGCACCGCGAACTCGCGATGGTCCGCTCCATCGGCGCCAGGCCCCGCCAGATCCGCCGCGCGGTGGCCGTCCAGGCCCTCGCCGCGTCCGTCCCCGCCGCGCTCGCCGGCTTCGTGCTCGGCGGCTTCGGCGCCCGCTGGTGGCATGCGGGCATGGTCGACCACGGGCTGCTCCCCGCCGAGGTCACCTTCCGGTTCAGCTGGCTGGCGCTGCCGGTCTGCGTCGGCGTGGCCGTGGTGACGACGACACTCGCCGCGTTCCTTT
This sequence comes from Streptomyces sp. NPDC046465, assembly GCF_040646035.1. Taxonomy (NCBI): domain Bacteria; kingdom Bacillati; phylum Actinomycetota; class Actinomycetes; order Kitasatosporales; family Streptomycetaceae; genus Streptomyces; species Streptomyces sp. NPDC046465. Next base: position 13,333 of record NZ_JBEYZK010000018.1, on the reverse strand, counting down.
CCGCGCTGCGGTTCTCGCTCCTTCGCCCCGCCCGCGCCCTCTCCGAGGCGGCGACGGGCCGGCGTGGTCTGGGAGCCCTGCGGGCGCCCCTGGGCGTGCTCGCCGTGGCGGGAGCGTGCGCGGTCGCCGTACTCCTGTCCCGGCAGCCCGCGGACGAGGCGGGCGAGGGCGCCTTCCTCGTCCTCATCCTCTTCTGCGTGGGCGCCGGGCTGCTCGGCCCGCGGCTCATCGGCCCCGCGGCCTGGCTGGTCTCCGCGGCCGTGGGCCGGTTCGGCCCGAGCGCACGCCTGGCGATGCTCAACGTCCGCTCCCAGCCCCGCCGCTTCTCCGCCGCGGTCGTCCCCCTCGTCCTCGTCGTGGGCTTCGGCCTCACCAAGATCGGCATGCATACGACGGCCAAGCACCGCACCGGCTCCGCGGGCAGCACGGGAGAGGTCTGGCTCGACTACGTGGGCACGGGTCTGTACGCGGGCTTCGCCGCCATCGCCGCGGCGAACACCCTCGCCATGATCTCGTTCGAACGCCGCCGCGACGTCGCGCTGCTGCGGGTCATCGGCAGTCAGCGCGCGCAGGTGCGGGCCATGGCCGCCTGGGAGGCCGTGGTCGTCGCGGGGACCGCGCTGCTGCTCGGCGGCGCGATCGCCCTCGCCACGCTTGCGCCGATCCTCAGCACGGCTTTCGGCAGCGCGCTGCCGTACCTGCCGTGGCCGGTGTCGGCCGGGGTGGCGGTGGGCACCTTGCTGCTCACCCTGCTCGCCACGGGCGTCCCGGTCCACACGACGATGCGCCGCAGCCCGATCCCCGCACTCACCACGACGTAGCCCGCCCCCTCAAGGGGCGCGGGGAACTGCGCGACAAGCCACACACAACCCGCACCGCGCACCTCACCCGGAGCGCCCCCCTCGGAGCGTCACCGCCCAACCCAGCGGAGCGTCACGGCGCGCCCCGCCACCCCGACACCGGCAGCGCGAACTTGGCGACAAGTCGATCCGTGAACGACGCGTGGTGCAGCCGGGCGAGCCGTACCGGCACCTCACCCCTGCGCACCTCTACCCGCGCCCCCGACGGCAGTTCCACGGTCCGCCGCCCGTCGCACCACAGCACCCCGTGCGGCGTGTGCGGCTGGACCTCGACGGCGAGCACCGAGTCCGGCGAGGTCACAAGGGGCTTGGCGAAGAGGGCGTGCGCGCTGATCGGCACCATGAGCAGCGCCTCCACCTCCGGCCACACCACGGGCCCGCCCGCCGAGAACGCGTACGCCGTCGAACCGGTCGGTGTGGCGCACACGATGCCGTCGCACCCGAAGCCGGTGACGGGCCGCCCGTCGATCTCCAGGACGACCTCCAGCATCCGCTCCGGAGACACCTTCTGCACGGCGGCCTCGTTCATGGCCCAGTCCCGGTGCATGACGTCGCCGTTGCGGCGCACGACGACGTCGATCGTCATGCGCTCCTCGACCTCGTACGCCCTGGTGACCACGCGGTCGACGACCTTGTCGAGGTCGTCCCGCTCGGCCTCCGCGAGGAAGCCCACGCGCCCGAGGTTCACCCCGAGCATCGGCACTCCGGAGGCGCGGGCGAACTCGGCGCCGCGCAGCAGCGTCCCGTCACCGCCGAGGACGACGATCAGCTCGCAGTCGTCGATGCAGTCGGCCGTCGCCTCCTTGACCGTCTGGACCTCGGGCGGCAGCGGCAGATCCACGGCCTCCGCCTCAAGGACCCGCACGCCGAGGCCGCTGCGCAGCAGCCCCTGGACGACGAGTTCGGCGCTGCGGATGGCCGCGGGGCGGCCGGTGTGCGCGAGCAGGAAGACCGTCCTGGCCTCTCCCGGTCGGCTCTCTCTCGTCTGGGTCTCTCGGATCTGGGTCTCTCGGATCTGGGTCAACGGGGCCCCTCCGCCACGGCACGGTCAACGTCCGCCGGGTCCAGCTCGTCGGCCCCGGCGCGCAGCCACAGAAAGTACTCGACATTCCCGGAGGGTCCCGGCAGCGGGCTCGCGGTCACCCCGCGCACCCCGAGGCCGAGCCCCCACGCCTGCCGTGCCACCCCGCGCACGGCATCGGCGCGCAGTTCGGCGCTGCGCACCACACCGCCGCTGCCGAGCCGCTCCTTGCCGACCTCGAACTGCGGCTTGACCATGAGGACGAGGTCCGCGTCGGGCGCCGCGCACCGCGCCAGGGCGGGCAGCACCAGGCCGAGCGGGATGAAGGAGAGGTCTCCGACGATCACGTCGACGGGGACCCCGTCGATCGCCTCCCGCGTCAACTCACGTACGTTCGTGCGGTCCTTCACAGTGACCCGGTCGTCGCTCTGCAACGACCAGGCGAGCTGGCCGTAGCCCACGTCGACGGCGACGACGTGCGCGACACCGGCGCGCAGCAGCACGTCGGTGAAGCCGCCGGTGGACGCGCCCGCGTCCAGCGCCCTGCGGCCCTCGACGACCAGCCCCAGCGGCCCGAAGGCGGCGAGGGCGCCCGCCAGTTTGTGCCCGCCGCGCGAGACGTAGTCGGGGTCGTCGTCAGCCGGCGAGACCACGATCGCGGCGGCCGTCTCCACCTGCGTCGCGGCCTTGGTCGCGACGGTCTTGCCGACCGCGACCCGGCCGGCGGCGATCAGCTGGCTCGCGTGCTCGCGCGAGCGCGCGAGCTTCCTGCGGACGAGCTCGGCGTCGAGGCGGCGTCGTGCCACTCCTGCCACGTTCGGTTCAGCTCCTGTCGTTCCTGTCGTACGAGGATGTCGGCGCGCCGGTGGGTGCCGGCGGGCCGGGGCGCGTGTCGAGCGCGGTCAGCGCGTCGCGCAGGCCCCGGTGTACATCCTCGTACACCTCGGTGTGGCCGTCCGTGGCGAGGTGGTCCGCGTCGCCGAGCCGGGCGAGCACGGCGTCCACGCCCGCGTCACCGGTGGGGGTGCGCCCGATGCCGAGGGGCGCGGGGACAGCGGGGTCCTGCGACGGCTCGTCCGGCGTCTGCGGCTCCGGATCCACCGACTCCGCTTCGTGCTCTTCGGGACCCGCGTAGGAGTCGCTGGGGCCCGCGTAGGAGTCGCTCATGGCACGACGCTACCCCGAAGGCCTGGGGTACGGTCGATCACGATGGCGACCATGGCGGAGTGCCGTACGGCACTCGACAGACTCTCGGACGATCTCGCGTCCGCCGACGGCGACGTGCGCGGCGCCGCGGCCCTGAACCGCTCGCTGAGCTGCCGCATCACCGACCTCGACGTGACCTTCACCGGCCGCCTCGAGAACGGCCGGATCACGGTGCTCGACAGCCACCCGGGCCCGCCGCGCGAGAAGGCGGAGATCCGTCTCGCGATGGCCGGGGACGACCTGCTCGCGATGGTGGACGGCGAGCTCAACTTCGCGAAGGCGTGGGCCTCCGGCCGCGTCAGGCTGGAAGCGGGCTTCCGGGACCTGCTCCGGCTCAGGTCGCTGCTCTAGCCAGGCTCCGGCGGCCCCCGCGGGCGGCCGGGATCACCAGCGGAGTCCCGCTCTCCGGGTCCTCGATGATCTGGCAGTCGATGCCGAAGGCCTCCTTCACCAGCTCCGCCGTGACGATCTCGGACGGTGGGCCCTCGGCGAGCACGGCGCCGTCGCGCAGGGCGATGAGGTGCGTGGCGTAGCGGGCGGCGTGGTTCAGGTCGTGCAGGACGGCGACGAGCGTGCGGCCCTGCTCCTCGTGGAGCTCGGCGCAGAGGTCGAGGACATCGAGCTGGTGCTGGATGTCGAGGAAGGTCGTCGGCTCGTCGAGGAGCAGCAGCGGGGTCTGCTGGGCGAGGGCCATGGCGATCCAGACGCGCTGGCGCTGGCCTCCGGAGAGCTCGTCGACATAGCGCTCGGCGAGCTCGCGCACGCCGGTCGACTCCATGGACTCGTCGACGATCCGCTCGTCGTCCTCCGACCACTGCCGAAGGAGGCCCTGATGGGGGTAGCGGCCGCGGGCGACCAGGTCACCGACGGTGATGCCGTCGGGCGCGATGGACGACTGCGGCAGCAGGCCGAGCGTCTTGGCGACCTTCTTCGCCGGCATCGACTGGATGACGTTCCCGTCGAGCAGCACCCGCCCCGCGGACGGCTTGAGCATCCGGGACAGGGCCCGGAGCAGCGTGGACTTGCCGCAGGCGTTGGGGCCCACGATCACGGTGAAGGAGTTGTCGGGGATCTCGACGGACAGCTTCTCCGCGATGACGCGCTGGTCATAGCCGAGGGTGACGTCGTCGGCGACGAGCCGGTTCACAGCAGCACGCTCCTGGTCCTGGAGTTGGTTCTCGTTCACATGCGTCCCGCTCATATGCGTCCCGCTCATATGCGTCGTCCCGTTTTCATACGCGTCCCGCCTTGCGCTGGCTGACGAGCAGCCCCAGCAGATAGACGCCGCCGAGCACGCCGGTGACGACACCGACGGGCAGCTGGTCCGCGCCGAAGGCCCGCTGCGAGGCCCAGTCCGCGACGATCAGGAGCGTGGCGCCCATGAACATCGCGGGCATCAGATTGGGTCCCGGCGAGCGGGTGAGCCGGCGGGCCAGCTGCGGCGCGGTGAGCGCGACGAAGCTGACGGGGCCCGCGGCGGCGGTGGCGGCCGCGGTGAGCAGTACGGAGGCGGTGAGCAGCACGAAGCGGGTGCGTTCGACCCGTACGCCGAGCGCGTTGGCGACGTCGTCGCCCATCTCGAGCATCCGCAGCGGCCGCCCGTACACGAGCACGAGCGGTACGAGGACGGCGCAGAGCACGAGCAGCGGCCAGACCTGCTCCCAGTCACGGCCGTTCAGGGAGCCGGTCATCCAGACCACGGAGCGGGCGGCGTCGACGAAGTCGGCCTTGGTGAGCAGATAGCCGTTGACGGCCGTGATGAACGCGGAGACGCCGATGCCGACCAGGACGAGCCGGTAGCCGTGCACACCCCGCTTCCAGGCGAGCAGATAGATGGCGAAGCCGGTGACGAGACCGCCGGCCAGCGCGCCACCGGCGACCTGAGCCGCGCCGCCGTGGAATACGACGATCACCGTGAGCGCCCCGGCGGTCGACCCCTGTCCGAGGCCGAGCACGTCCGGGCTGCCCAGCGGGTTGCGGGCGATGGACTGGAAGAGGGCGCCGCCGAGCCCGAGGGCCGCGCCGACCAGGAGCCCGACCAGGACCCGCGGCAGGCGCAGGTCGTTGATGATGAGCTCCTGTCCGGCGTCACCGTTGCCGAGCAGGGTGCGGACGACGTCGGCGGCCGGGATGGGGAAGTCGCCGGTGCCGATCAGGACGACGCTCGCGGCGAGCGCGGCGACGGCGAGCAGGACGACGACCACGGTCGTGCGGACGTCGAGCCGGACGGAGAGGCCGCCCCGGGTGCGTACTGCCTTCACAGCTGGGCCAACTTCCGCCGACGTACGAGAAAGACGAAGACCGGCGCGCCGATGACCGCGGTCACGATCCCCACCTGGAGCTCCGCGGGCCGCGCCACGATGCGCCCGACGACGTCCGCGCCGAGCAGCAGCACCGGCGAGAGGAGGGCCGCGTACGGCAGGATCCACCGCATGTCGGGGCCGGTGAAGGAGCGCACGATGTGCGGCACCATCAGGCCGATGAACACGATCGGGCCGCAGGCCGCGGTCGCGGCCCCGCACAGCAGGGTCGCCGCGGCCATGGACAGCGCGCGCGTGCGGTTGAGGTGGGCGCCGAGCGCGCGGGCCGTGTCGTCGCCCATGGCCATCGCGTTGAGCGGCCTGGCCAGGGAGAGGGCGAGGACGGCGCCGACCGCGAGGAAGGGCAGCACCTGCTTGATGGTGTCCATGTTGGCGGAGGCCAGGGAGCCGACCGTCCAGAAGCGCATCTTGTTGAGCGCGGCGCCGTCCATGATCATGACGGCCTGCAGATAGCCGTAGAGCGCCGCGCTGATCGCGGTACCGGCGAGGGCGAGGCGCACGGGGGTCGCGCCGCGCGCGCCGCCGAGGACGTAGAGCAGGACGCCGACGGCCATGGCGCCGACGAAGGCGAACCAGACGTAGCCGCTCAGTGAGGTGACGCCGAAGAAGCTGATCGCGCTGACGACCGCGGCGGAGGCCCCGAGGTTGATGCCGAGGAGCCCGGGGTCGGCCAGCGGATTGCGGGTGAGCGCCTGGAGGACGGCGCCGGAGAGGCCGAGGGCCGTCCCGGCGAGCAGCCCGAGCAGGCTGCGCGCGAGCCGTTCACCGACGACGACGTCCCCGTACGTTCCGGTGTCCTGGAACAGCCCGTGCCAGACCTGGTCCATGGACATCGATTTGGCGCCGACCGCGATGCTCGCGAAGAACACGAGGAGCAGGACGGCCGCCGATACGAGCAATCCGACGCTGCGTATCGCGCGGCGCTCGGGCGGCGCGGAGGCGGCCTCCGCGCGGGCTTCTGGGGGACTGTCGACCAACACCTGGTTAGGTTAGCCTACCCTCCCACCTGGTTGCCCGCGGCCGGGAACGTCCCCCGGGAAGCGTACCGAGATCCGGGAAGCGTACCGAGATACCGAGAAGGCCCCCGGAAGCATCCCGGGCCGCCCGCCCACCTCACACGCCCAGCCGGGCAAGCACCTTCTTCGCGTCCAGGTCGCACGTGCCGTCCCCCGCCTCCGTCCAGGCCGCCGCGCAGAGCGCCCGCAGCCCGTCCATGGCGTCGCCGTCACCGTCCAGCGCGAGCTCCCCGTCCCGCACGGAGGCGGTCCATCCGCCGCAGCCGAAACCACCCTCCGCCGGGGCGACCTCGGGCTGGCCGGTGAGCATTCCGCGCAGATCCGCGGCCACGTACGTCGGCCGGTGCTCGGGCCGGGCGGCAAGCAGCTGCGCGCCGTCCGTGACGCCGGTCAGCACGAGCAGCGAGTCCACCTCCCCGTTGGAGGCCCCCTCGATGTCCGTGTCGAGGCGGTCGCCCACCACCAGAGGACGCTCCGCACCCGTCCGCAGGATCGTCTCCCGGTGCATGGGCGGCAGCGGCTTGCCCGCCACCTGCGGCTCGGCGCCCGTCGCGATCCGTACGACCTCGACGGCCGCGCCGTTGCCCGGCGCGATGCCGCGGGCGCTCGGGATCGTCAGGTCCGTGTTGGACGCGAACCACGGAACCCCGCGCGAGATCGCGTAACAGGCCTCCGCGAACCGCCCCCACGCCAGGTCGGGGCCCCCGTACCCCTGCGCGACCGCCACCGGATCGTCGTCGGCCGACTCGACCGGCTCCAGGCCCCGCTCGCGCAGCGCGACCCGCAGCCCCTCGCCACCGATCACCAACACCCGCGCGCCCTGGGGTACTTGCTCACTGACCAGGCGGGCCACCGCCTGAGCCGACGTGATGACGTCCGGCCCCCCGGTCGCGATGCCCAGCTCCGTCAGATGCTCCGCCACCGCGTCCGGCGTGCGCAGCGCGTTGTTCGTGACGTACGCCAGGTGCATGCCGCCGTCGCGAGCCGTGCCCAGCGAATCGACGGCGTGCGCGATGGCCTGCCCGCCCGTGTACACCACCCCGTCCAGGTCGAGCAGAGCCGTGTCGTAGACCTCGCTCAGCGCCCGCTCACTGCCCGCGGGACGCGTCCTGACGCCCCGCCCCGCACTCCGGTCCGCGGTCTGGCTCATTGCACATCGCTCCTCGCTCGATCCCACTCCCCCGATCATCGCTTATGCCACTGACACACATACGATGCCCTAATGAACACAGCGGGTCACACCGACGCCAGCGGCCTCGACCTGATCCCGTTCCGGGGCGTGCGCTACGTCCCCGAACGGGTCGGCAGTCTCGCCGCGGTGACCTCACCCCCGTACGACGTGGTCGTACGGCCGGACGGCCTGCTCCACCTGGAATCCGCCGACCCGCACAACATCGTCCGGCTGATCCTCCCGCAGGCCACCACCCCGGCCGCCCGCAACCGACAGGCCGCCGACACCCTCCACACCTGGCTCGCCGAAGGCATCCTCGCCCCCGACACCGAGCCCAGCCTGTACGTCTACGAACAGCAGGACGACGACATCCTGCAGCGCGGCATCATCGGCGCGCTCCGCCTCTCGGAGACCGAGGACGGCATCGTCCTCCCCCACGAAGGCGTCATGCCGCACGTCGTCGAGGACCGCGCGGCCCTCATGCGGGCGACCTCGGCCAATCTGGAACCGCTGCTTTTGACCTACCGCAGCGACGGCGAGAACGATCCCAAGGGCGCGACGGCCGTCATCGAACGCACCGCCCGGCGCGAGCCCCTCCTCTCCACGACCACGGAGGACGGGTTCCACCACCGCCTGTGGCCCGTCACCGACCCCGCCGAGATCGCCGAGATCCAGACGGATCTCTCCCACCACCAGGCGCTGATCGCGGACGGCCACCACCGCTGGGCGACCAACCTGCGCCTGCGCGCCGAGCACCCCTCACCGAGCGCCTGGGACTACGGCCTGGTGCTCCTGGTGGACACCGTCCGCTATCCGCTGCGCGTCCGCGCCATCCACCGCTACCTCCACCGCCTTCCGGTGGCCGCCGCCCTGCACGCCCTCGGCGGCTCCTTCCGCATACGTACCGTCGAGGGCCCGCTCGGCAACGCCGTCGAAGCCCTGGCCCGCGCCGCCGCCGACAGCAACGCCTTCGTCCTCGCGGGTGACGGAGCCTTCCACCTCATCGACCGCCCCTCCCCGGACCTCCTCGCCCGTACGATCCCGGACGACCTCCCCGAGGCCTGGCGCACCCTGGACGCGACGGTCCTGCACGCCACCCTCCTCGACCACATGTGGCGGATCCCCGACACCCCCGACCACATCGCGTACATCCACGACACCGCGGCGACGGTCGAGAAGGCGGAGCGCGACGGCGGTACGGCGATCCTGATGCACCCGGTCCGCGAGGAGGTCGTGCGCGACCTCGCCCAGCAGGGCGTCACGATGCCCCGCAAGTCGACCTCCTTCGGCCCGAAACCGGCCACCGGCCTGGTCCTGCGGGATCTGACCTGCTGAACGCCGTCAGCCCCGGCGCCGGGCGTTGAGCCGGGCGGCCTGCCGCGTCAGGTGATCGCGCTCGGCGAGGTCGGACGCCTTCCGGGCAGCCTCTACGTACAGCAGGGCTGCCGTCGTCAGATCGCCGTCGCGCTCATGGAGGTAGGCCGCCACCGCGGTGTGCCTGGGCAGTGCGTCGTCGACTACGGAGAGGGCCGCCAGACCCGCACGCGGCCCGTCCGCCTCGCCGACGGCCACCGCCCGGTTGAGCCGGACGACCGGGCTTTCGGTCAACCGCACGAGCTCGTCGTACCACTCCACGATCTGTACCCAGTCGGTCTCCCCCGCGGTGGGCGCGTCGGCGTGCAGCGCCGCCACGGCGGCCTGCGCCTGGAACTCGCCGAGCCGGTCGCGGGCGAGGGCCGCCTGCAGGATCCCCACACCCTCAGCGATCATCCGGGTGTCCCACCGGCTCCGGTCCTGCTCGGCGAGCGGCACCAGGCTGCCGTCGGGCGCGGTCCGGGCAGCGCGCCGGGCATGGTGGAGCAGCATGAGCGCGAGCAGCCCCGCCACCTCCGGGTGGTCGATCGCGGCCGCGAGCTGCCGGGTCAGCCGGATCGCCTCGGCGGCGAGGTCGACGTCCCCGGAGTAGCCCTCGTTGAAGACCAGATAGAGGACACGCAGCACGGTCGCGACATCCCCCGGCCGATCGAACCGTACGGCGGAGACGGTGCGCTTGGCCCGGCTGATGCGCTGCGCCATGGTCGCCTCGGGCACCAGGTAGGCCTGGGCGATCTGGCGGGTGGTGAGCCCGCCGACGGCGCGCAGCGTGAGCGCCACCGCGGACGACGGCGTCAGCGACGGGTGGGCGCACAGGAAGTAGAGCTGGAGCGTGTCGTCCACACCGGGCGCGGGCCCCGGCGCGGGCTCCTCCTCGGCGACGTCCTCACGCCGACGGCGGGCGGTGTCCGCCCGGGCCGCGTCGAGGAACCGGCGCCAGGCCACGGTGACCAGCCACCCCTTCGGATCCCTCGGCCGGTCGTCCGGCCAGCCGCGGACCGCCTCGATCAGCGCGTCCTGCACGGCGTCCTCGGCCGCCGCGAAGTCGGCTCCGCGGCGGACGAGGATGCCGAGCACGCTCGGCGTGAGGCTCCGTAGCAGGGCCTCGTCCATCGACGGGCTCACTCCGAGATGGTGGGCGGCGCGTGCAGGAACGGGCGCAGCTCCAGCCACTCGTGGATCGGCTTCCCGCCCGCCCCGGGAGCCGCGGACAGCTCACCGGCCAGCTCGACGGCGCGCTCGTAACTGTCGACGTCGATCACCATCCAACCGGCGATGAGGTCCTTGGTCTCGGCGAACGGGCCGTCGGTGACCGGCGGCCGCCCCTCACCGTCGTACCGGACGAACGTCCCCTCGGGCGCCAACGCCTGGCCGTCGACGAACTCACCGGTCTTCTCCAGCCGGTCCGCGAAGTCCCGCATGTACTTCACGTGCGCCGAGATCTCCTGAGGCGTCCACTGGTCCATCGGCACGTCGTTGGCGGGAGCGGGGGCACCGCGGTAGTGCTTGAGCAGCAGGTACTTGGCCATCGTGCGTCTCCTCGATGTTGTGCGACCCATTCTGGTCACCTTCACTACGAGGACGGAGCCGGTCGGGCATTCTCGACACCGCCCCCGAACTTTTTTCAACGAGGCCGGGAAAGACGAGGCCAGGAAAGAGGCCAGGAAACACAAAGGCGGGCCCCCTCAGGAGCCCGCCCTTCATACGTCGATCATCCGCTGACTCAGCAGGTCAGCCCTCGTCAGCATCCCGACGAACCGGCTCCTCGGAGCCTTCGGTGTCCTTGGAGTCGTCAGAGTCAACGGAGGCTTCGGAGCCCTCAGAGGAGTCGTCGGATCCGTCGGAGCCGTCGGAGTCTTCCAAGCCCTCCGCGCCGTCCCGCTCCTCGTCCTCCACCAGTACGTCCACGAACTCGACGCCCTCCAGCTCAGCGAGCCGGTCCGAGGCGTCGGTGCTGCCGTCCTTGTCGGACTCGACGACCTTCGCGAACCACTCACGCGCCTCGTCCTCGCGACCGGCCGCGAGCAGCGCGTCGGCGTACGCGTACCGCAGGCGAGGCGTCCAGGGCTGCGCCGAGTTCGACGCCAGCTCGGGGCTCTGCAGGGTCACGATGGCGGCGTCGATCTGGCCCAGGTCGCGGCGCGCCCCGGCGGCGACGAGCCGCATCTCGACCTGTGCGGCCTTGTCGAGCTTGTGCACCTCGGGGGCACCGGCCATCTCCAGCGCCTTCTCGGGCCGGCCGAGACCGCGCTCGCAGTCCGCCATGACGGGCCACAGATCGACGCTGCCGGTCATCCGGCGAGCAGCCCGGAACTCGGCGAGCGCCTCGCTGTACTTCTGGTTCGCGTACGCGGCGAAGCCCGCGGCCTCACGCACGGAGGCGACCCTGGAAGCCAGCCGCAGAGCGATCCGCGAGTAGGCGTACGCCTCCTCGGGCTCCTCGTCGATGAGCTTGGCGACCATCACCAGGTTCCTGGCGACGTCCTCGGCCAGCCCCTTGGGAAGGCTCTGCAGCTCCTGCTGTACGTCCTTGTCGATCTCGTGCCCCGTGACCTCGTCCGGGATCGGCAGCCGCTTGATGGGCTCGCGGTCACGGTCGTCACGCCCACCGCGGTAGCCACCGCGGTCGCCGTCGCGTCGGTCGTCACGCCGGTCATCCCGACGGTCGTCGCGCCCACGGAACCCACCGGGACGGCCGCCCCGGTCGTCGTCGCGCCGCGGCGCACGCCCACGGTCGTCTCCGCGCGGCGCCCGGTCGTCGCGCCCACGGTAGCCACCGCCACTGCCGCCACTACGGTTGTCATCGCGACGGAAGCCGCCACGGTCACCGCGATCATTGTCACGACGGTCATCACGCCGGTCATCGCGGCGGAAGGGGGGACGGTCACTGCCACCGCGGTCGTCGCGGCGGAAGGGGGGACGGCCGCTGTCACCGCGGTCGCCACGGTCGTCGCGGCGGAAGGGGGGACGGTCATTGTCGCGACGGTCACCACGGTCGTCACGGCGCGGCGCACCGGAGGTACCACGGTCATCGCGACGGAACCCACCACGGTCACCATCACGCCGGTCGTCCCGACGGTCATCACGACCACGGTAGCCACCGCCACCGCCACTGCCGCCACCACGGTTGTCATCGCGACGGAAGCCGCCACGGTCACCGCGATCATTGTCACGACGGTCATCACGCCGGTCATCACGACGGAAGGGCGGACGGTCACTGCCACCGCGGTCACCACGGTCGTCGCGACGGAAGGGCGGACGGTCACTGTCGCGACGGTCGTCACGGCGCGGCGCACCGGAGGTACCACGGTCATCGCGACGGAACCCACCACGGTCACCATCACGCCGGTCGTCCCGACGGTCATCACGACCACGGTAGCCACCGCCACCGCCACTGCCGCCACCACGGTTGTCATCGCGACGGAAGCCGCCACGGTCACCGCGATCATTGTCACGACGGTCATCACGCCGGTCGTCACGACGGAAGGGCGGACGGCCGCTGTCACCACGGTCATCGCGACGGAAGCCGCCACGGTCACCACGGTCGTTGTCACGACGGTCATCGCGACGCGGCGCACCGGAGACGGACCGGTCGTCACGGCGGAAGCCACCACGGTCACGGTCATCCTGGCGCGGCCCGCTGGGTCGGTCATCGCGCCGGAACGGGGGGCGCCCACCGCGGTCCCGATCGCCCTCGCGTCGGTCGTCACGGCGGTCGTCGCGTCCGCGGTAGCCACCGCCACCGCCGCCACCACGGTTGTCGTCACGGCGGAACCCGCCGCGGTCACCACGGTCACCGCGATCGTTACGGTCGTTGTCGCGTCGCGGAGCCCCGCGGTATCCGCCCCGGTCACCACCGTCCCGGCTGCGCTGGTCGCGCTCCGGTCGCTCATCGGGAGAGTTGGGGGACATCGGTGACTCCTAGTCTTCGGTACCGCAGTCATTCTCGCGCAGCCTGCAGGCCGGCGCGCTTCGACAAAAACAAAAGGACCCTTGGTCCCAGCGTGGACGCTGGGACCAAGGGTCCTCAAAAATTGTTCGGCGGCGTCCTACTCTCCCACAGGGTCCCCCCTGCAGTACCATCGGCGCTTTGAGGCTTAGCTTCCGGGTTCGAAATGTAACCGGGCGTTTCCCTCACGCTATGACCACCGAAACCCTATGAAATATCCTACGGAACCGTAGGATCCCAAACAGGGCAGCGAACAAGCACACTCTTCAATTAATTAGTGACGCTGTTCAGCCGACACAACTGTTCGTTGTTTCAGAACAAACACAGTGGACGCGAGCAACTGAGGACAAGCCCTCGGCCTATTAGTACCAGTCACCTCCACCCGTTACCGGGCTTCCAGATCTGGCCTATCAAC